>JAYRNE010000037.1:0-9647 GCA_041912355.1 Chlamydiales bacterium | reverse complement strand
CTTTCAGTGATTGGTACGGCAATTTCTACCTATAAAGCTGGAGAGACCATCAAGTACCTTCATGACTTTCGCTCGCGCGTTAAAAAGATAGATGATCCACAGCTACTTGCAAACAGGCTTTTAGATGAGCTTAAGAACTTTAAAAAGGTTAAGGTGATTACAGAAGAATCACCCTTAAAAAAGCGCATGGAGGACATTCTAGACAGGCTTAAATCTGGCAACGCTATACTAGAAGAGGAGGCCAAAAAAGAGCTTACCATGCTAAAAAAGCGCCTTAAGGATCGCGTCCGTGAGAGGGTGGGAATAGCAACCCTAAAATCCGCGCTTTCTATAGCCGGCCTTGCCTGCACTATCATAGGCCTTGCCTGCCCACCGGCTGCTTTAGGGCTAGCAATTGCTGGCCTTGCCCTTGGCATCATAAGCTTTGCCAACTTCGCCTACACCCGCTCTATTCCGACAGGAGACATTTTGCCCACAGAAAAGCGGATGTTTTATGCGAAGGTGATTAAGTTATTTAGCTAGGAGCGGTCTTGGGTCATAATAGAGCTCCACCTCTTTCATGAGGCCATCTTTAAAGCTGACGTATATTGCCGTTGGGAACTTGCCTACGGGCTCTGGGAAGAATGCGTGATACGTCATCATTACCTTATCATCCTCTTCCATGGCTGTTCGAAACTCTATTGACTGCAAGAAGCCAAAGAAGCCCTTTGCAGCCTCTACAAAGGCCTCTTGTCCATCTAGTTTAGCAAGTGGCGCCCTAAATACAACCTCTGGGTGTAGATACTTTGCCATTTCTACAAAGTCTTTCCTAAGACCTGTTTTGTAGTACTCTTGAACATGTTCTATTTTATTTTTGTGCATACAGTTCTCCTATTTTGTGTAGCTGCTTTTCATTATAGTCAACTATATCCAATTTAGTCAAGCAAGAAAAATTCAAGAGATAAAAAAAAGCATAAGGGACAACAATTCATATTGCTGTCCCTTATGCTTTTTTAGACTTTTAGGTCTTTTAAGAACTAGTAACGATCGCGACGATCGCGGCCACCGCCACCACCACCACGACGGTCATCTCTAAAGCCGCCGCGTGAATGGCCACCACGTGGGCGCTCTTCGCGTGGTCTTGCTTCGTTAACAGTAAGTGGGCGTCCGCCAAATTCTTGACCGTTGAGGGCGTTGATAGCAGATTGAGCTTCATCATCGCTTGACATTTCGACAAAGCCAAAACCTTTTGAGCGGCCTGTATCTCTATCAACGATAATTTGAGCAGAAACTACTTCACCATGTGATGCGAAGAGGTTTTGCAGTTCGTTCTCTGATGTTGCGTGAGGCAAATTGCCTACGTATATTTTTTTTGCCATAAATCTTCTCTTGTTATGTGCAGGTTGTTAAAAAGAGGCATTATATCTAAATTCAGCAATTGGCACAAGATGTATTTATGAAAAAAGCTTAGAACATGTGTGGAGGGGTTTTTTTTGGAAACGGTTCTTAGTCTTTAGCCAAAGTTTGCAACATGAAGCATATAGACATCCAAGTATTTGGTCGCTCTTCTATACTTTCTTTGGAGGTCTGACTCGCCCTTTATTGCTATGTGGGTTAGAAGACGATGGCATGCCCAGTAGTAATCTTTCATAGCCTTTCGGCTTGTAGCTTTTTTATCATAAAGGCCCTTCATTAGCTCCTGAAGGGTAATTGTGCCGAATTCTGGTACAAGCTTTTTAAGTGCCTTTTGGTCAGCGGGAGATTTGGTTAAGATTTTGTTGTGCAAATCTGCTACGGTAACGTTTTGGAGCCAGGTAAGCTTCCTTTGAAATTTTTTTGTATCTTGGTTGAGTGATCTTGCGGAATTGGATGTTTGTCCTTTCACATATTCATCTGATCCATCAGCAAGAGAAAAGAGTGGATTATAAAAGCCCTGCCCCTTGATTATCCAAAGGGGAATGCGTAGGGCAATTTTTCCGGACTTTGGAATGGAAACGGTAGCTCCATCAGTTAAAAAGCATTTTTTTATTCGCACAGTCCGCGAGATCTTTTCTGCAAGGGCAACAACTTTTGTGCCGGAAAGGGTGGAGCCTTTATGTATTCCTATCCATTCGCCTATTTGATGGTCCTGAGAGATGCGGATGTCTATAAGGGGTATTTTATTAAGTCCTTTTTTGGCTTTTTCAAAAACTTTGATGTAGCGAAAGTCGCCTGGTTCATCTTTTCCAAATGTTGAAGAATTCCATTTGCCAATAGAGGTCCGGCATTCATAGCAACCATCACCGCTTGTAAACGTTATGGTTCGCCCTATGGTTAAAAAGGGGTCACTCTTTAGCTCTTTGCCTATAGTGTCTAGGTATTCATTAAAGACTTCTAGAGTTATAGGGGTGCTTTTTGTGGCTGAAAGGGTGCTTTCGCTCTCATGAGCTTGAGAGGGCGCGGGCTCTATGCCAGCCATCTCAGGCGGTAAAGGAAATGTAGGTACTGTATCTACTGATATCATAATGTATTTTGCAAAAGATTTATTGTAATTGATTGTTTTTAAATATGCAATGAATTTTGTTACATAAAATTCGAAATTAGTTGAATTGATTTTTAACATATATTAATATTGTTTCGAATTATGTATTGGAGGTTAATTATGGTTAGTATAAATGAGATACAATCATTAAATAATTCGTCGCTCTGGCTAGAAAAGGTAAGTGGTGAAAAGGTAACAACAAAAGCAAAGCTGCTTGTTGACATTCTAACAAAGCTTGAATGGCAGACCGACTCAAAAATTTATAATGTTGCAAGTGCACTTTTTTGTGATGTTGTGCGTGCCCCACTAGACGATAAAGATAAAAAAGCCCTCAAATCGCAAATCAAAGAGATAAAAAAACTCTTTTCTCAATTTCAAGAAAAAGAGATGCCTAAAGACTATCAGTCAGAAAGAAAGGATAAAGACCACCACAATGGCTCTCAGGTAAAAAAGCTTGTAGAAAAGGGTAAGAACACTAAGAAAAACTTAGAAAAAATACCTCAAGTTAAATATGCCGGTAGAACTCTCCGCGCCGAGACCTGGACAAGCTTTAGAGATAGCGGTACCATTCGAAAAAAAGGCTTTTCTAGAGGTAGTTCCGATAATCAAAGTCGCATTTTTGTTATGGACCGTTTTGGCCAGTTTTACCTTTCAAAAGATATATCAGGCAACGCACGATCTGGTGAAAAGGCCATTAAACACTCTACCTTTTTTAATGGTAGGAAAGTAGCCGCTGCCGGCAAGATAACCTGCAATAAAAAAGGCGAGGTCGTAAAAATAACAAATGAAAGTGGCCACTATCGTCCCGGGGAATTTGAAATGGACCAGGTAAAAGTGGCCCTTCAGCGCCACGGCGTTAAGGTTGATGGTATAAAAGTAGAGATTAGGCGCTAAATAATCTCTACCTTTGCCTAAATAGTTTTTACAAGGTCCCACTCATACTCTTCATCCGCTTGAAACCAGGGTGGGGAGGAGACCATCACGAGCTTTAAATCTTGCCCTTCTGAGCTAATAAAGCTGTATTTGGTTTCTGGTGGGATTTTAAGGGTCATTTCCGGCGTTATGGGGGTGTCTTTATAGCCCTCCTCGTTATATACTCTAAAAATTCCGGTTCCTGAAGTAACTGTAGAAATATTGGTAATTGTTTTAAATCGCACGGGATTCAGGTGGTGGCCAGCTACCACTCGTACATCAATCATGCTAAAGGGAAGCTCGCTATTGCCGCCATCTGGATCCATGGGGTGGCAAAGGCCTCTTACATAGCATTCTGGCGTATCGCCAGGAATTTTTTTGCCATCTCTATCGTACTCTCCAGTCCAGTTGTACTGGACTGATTCAAAATAGCTATCTGGTGTTCTTACAGTCATTATATTCTCCTTTTGTTGACTATTAACTCAATGAGTTATGACTCAATATTATCAAAAATGGCGATTTTATGTAAACGCATCTTGTGTAAATGTACACTTATGATGTATGAGAAGTTAAAAACTCAAGTTATGAAAGGTGGCTATCATGATCGCTAGAGTACTCTGCAGCATTTTTACTATTCTCTTTGTCTTTTCATTTGGACCTCTCTCAGCAAACAGTTCTGTTTCAAGCTGTTCAGAGGCTTGCGATTTTTGTAAATCGTTGTCTCATACGAAGTGCAAAGTAAAAAAGGGCTACGTACGCCTGCCTGAGCGTACACAGCAGTATTTCATAGGCTATCCAGATTGTGAGTATGCGATAGAGACCGTCCCTCGTGCAAAACTCTACTATAGGGCTCAAGGAAAGTTCTCGAAAGATAAGCCTACGGTAGTTTTTGTCCATGGCTTTGGGGAAACGGGTGAGATTTGGCAGGCATCGCAGCAAGAATTATGCAAGGAATACTATACCATTGCAATGGACCTACGCGGGTTTGGTAAGTCAAGTAAAACAACCCCCTCTCCTCTTCCAAATGGCATTCACTATACAACGGACATGTACGTTGAAGACATCTATGAACAACTTAAGGAGCTTGGGATACATGACAACATCGTGTTGGTTGGACATTCCTTAGGAGCCACCTATTCAATAAAATATGCTGCCACACACCAAGACCAAGTGGCAAAACTTGTTCTCGTAGGGCCATTCCCATTTTTAACTCCAGACTGCGCTGTAGATCCAGATTGTGCAACTTCATGCTTTAATGAAGCTACCTGTGAAGAAGGGTTTTGTTACCCTTATGGTATTACGCAGTCAACCGTTAATGCACTCTTTGAGCCACTTGTAAGCTGCCTTGCGAATGGCGGCTCGGAAAAGGAGTGTTTAGCAATCGAGGGAGCATTTATGGCGCCTATATGGTATAACGAACCCTGCCAAAAAAAGCTGAAAAAGGCCCAAGCTGCGCTTGTAGAAGCTGTAGTATCAAATACCCCTGACATCATATTTAATTTTGCTGCGAATGCTTTAAGCGAAGATATTCTTCTTTCTCTTCCCGATATTACTGCCCCTACGCTTATCTGCTATGGAAGTATTGACATAGTCGACAATCCAGGCAATTCACAAGTTATTCATGATGCTGTCGCAAATTCTGTTCTTGCTGAATTTGTAGGCAAAGGCCATCAGCTGCATGTAACTGACTATACGAATTTTAACAGGTTGCTAAAAGAGTTTATACCCTCATGCCAGATGGCAGACTTCATCAAAATATACGATCAAGGCTGCTGTGTAGACCCGCTAGCTAAACCTACCAAAAGAGCTGATCACTCATCAAAATAATGGTTATGAACAGCGATGCTTTTCGTCGATAAGCTCGAGAACGTGCTGAAAGGGTTTTGGCGAAATTGCTGTTGGCCCAGCAAATGGGGTGTCGAGTGAGTAGATGAGTAAGAGCACCAAGACGATGAATGAAGAGATGAAGAAGAGGTGTAAAATGTGTTCTAAAACGCTAGTGGAAACAAATAGATAGGAGGAAATGACGACAAGAATCCCTCCATAGATAAGGACTGTCCACATAAATGCCCCTTCACTTCTGCCAACGTTACTCAGCCTTCCAAAGCGAGCTCTTGAGAGGTCGTTAAGCCTGCTTAGGGATTCACTATAGCGAGCTGCCTGGCCGCGGCCTTGGGGGTTAATTTTATCGTAGGTCATCCATAGGTTGTGGACACTTTTAGGATATTCCATAGTAAGGTCTTCGCAATTTGCCATCTTCGGCCATTCTTTATTTATGACTTCGGTTGCATAGAGGCGAATTTCTTCTCGTATTTTGCATGAAATTTCTTTAGAAAATACGTCGCAGCTTGCGTAGTAGAGGTTTAAGAGCAGGTTTGCCTCTTTTACCGTATGGTCGCGCACGGTGCTATTTCGCTCCTGAACGCGTATCACAACAAAGCCTACAATCACACAGTAAAGTAGAGCAATTGTGTTGAGAGCGTAACTTGCAATTTCTTGGTTTTTGCGAAGGACATTTGGGTTTATTAGCCTTCTGAATAGTAAAAAGAAGCCTATAGCAAAAAAAGAGGCTACGCAAATGGCAATAAGAGCCATAACGTGCCATGGAATAAAATTTAAAAAGTCGCTGTTAGCAAAATCCATGCAAGAAAGTATAAAGAGGGCTTCTAATATTTGCAAAGGAATGTGGAAAGCCCGAAACAATGAATCCATTTTGCAGGGAAATGCTAATTTTGATAGCCTCTTGCTACTTCAGATGGGGGCTTAGATGAGTTTTAACTCCACAATTCCAGTAGATGCGGCTACTTATGCCAATCGACAAGATGATTACTCTAGGATGCCAGAACGATCAGATGCTACTGACCGAGGGTATGAGAAGAGGCGAAATGATAGGTATTCCTACTCTCATCGGTCACATCCCTCTCATGAAGAAAGTAATAGATACGAATCATCTCGAGAAAGAGGCTCAAGTGTTCATGAGCGTTCTAAGAGGAAGGTCGATCAAATTGGGCAACGCGAATTTAGAGCTGAGGGGTCAAGTCACAAAAAGAAGTCTGACCCGCGACTTGTCAGCTTCAACAAAAGAATAGTTGAAGCGGCTAAAAATGACCAAGAAGAGAAATGCTGGGACATTTTGGCTGAGATTCGTAAGGCAAATCTAGCCCCAGACAGCTATTCTTACAACCCACTAATTAATTTCTACGCCAGAAAAAAAGATGCTACTCGTGCATTTCAGGCATTTGAAAGTATGCAAAAAGATGGCGTAAAGCCAGATCAGATAAGCTACAACAGTTTGATTAACCTCTTTGTGCGTAAAGAAGATGTTAAAGGTGCCTTTGAAGTTTTTGAGAAAATGCAAAAAGCTCATGTGAGACCTAATAAGGTAACTTATAACAGCTTAATTCAGCTTTTTGTACGTAAAGAAGATGCTAAAGGCGCATTTATGGTCTTTGAAGATATGCGAAAAGAGGGGGAGCGAGCTGATGAGGTGACCTATACGAGCTTGATGAACCTTTTTGTAGTTAAGGAGGACGCTAAACGCGCTTTTCGGGTTTTCGAAAATATGCAAAAGGCGGGTGTCCATCCCAATGTAGTCACCTACAATAGTTTGATCAATCTTTTTGTGCGTACAGAAGATTCAAAGGCCGCTTTTGGGGTTTTTGAAAATATGGAGCAAGCGGGCGTGCGGCCTGATGATGTAACCTATAATAGTTTGATTAACCTCTTTGTGCGTACGGAAGATAGTAAGGGTGCATTTGAGATTTTTGAAAAAATGCAAAAGGCAGGCGTTAAGCCTAGTAAAGTAACATATACCAGTTTAATTACTCTCTTTATGAGGAAAAAAGATAGTGAAGAGGCGTTTCGGATTTTTCAGCGCATGCAGGAAGCTGGTGTGCAACCAGATGATATCACGTATTGGAGTTTGATCAACCTTTTTGTATATAAGGAAGATCAGAAGGGGGCATTTGAGGTTTTTGAGAACATGCAAAAAGCTGGGGTGCGACCTACTGAAATAATCTACACTAGTTTAATCAAGCTATTTGCGCAGAAACAAGATGCCGAAGGTGCTTTTCGAGTGTTTGAAGATATGCAAAAAACTGGCATGCAGCCAGATAAAGTCACATTTCAATTATTGATTGACGTATTTGTATCAGCTAATTCTCTCAAAAAGGCTGAGGAAATTTTTAGATCCTATTTTTCAGTTAGTAAGATGGTATCTGATACTATGCTTGATCTTCATGATTTCTCTCATGGCGCGGCCTATATCGCTTTTTTATGCTACTTAAAAGAGCCCAATCGTCCTGATAGATTTACTCTTATTCCAGGAAAGGGGCTTCACTCAAAAGAGCGGGCGTCTTTTGCCTTAAGGGATTATATCCAAAATAAAATTGAACAAAACCACCCTGAGCTCTCTTGTGTTATAGACAAAGAAAATCCAGGTCGGCTCCTTGTTGAGCCAAAATAAAGCCCTTATATACTCTAGCTCTAATGTTGTAAATTAATTATTTGAACAAAATTGTATATTATATATAATTAGGTTTAGAGGTAACTTTTATAGGGGGTTTTTATGATTCATGACCCAGGTTCAGTTTCGCTACCAGGTGAAGGCTCTAGTCCTATCACTCCTCCGACAAGTCGCCATACAACAGGTGGTAAAACCTATACATTTACAAAAGGCAAAGATAGAGAGGAAAGGACATTTGAGGATGCTAAAAAGCTTCTTGAAAGTGTCCATGCTGATGATCCTCAAGCGGTTAAAATAGCCTTAGAAAAACTTCAGCGAGGCCGCCCTGTTAAAGTAGGTGATGTTACAATTGCTAGTGCTAGTAAAGCAACTCAAGCCTGGGCAAGATCAGCAACTTCGGCTTCTAGAAAGCCTAGCGATCTTTCTAGCAAGCAAGAAGCTACAACCGCGAAAGAAGTTAGCAGCAAACTTAAAGCCGCAATAGCTACCATTCCGACTACACGCAGTCGGGAATCTCGTAATCGCGATATAGCACGTTTTGTTGCAGAGGGTCTTAGGCTTCAAGATTCACTATTTTATGATCCACAAAAGAAATCTGAACTAGAGAAGTTTCGAAATGAGTTGCATGACATTTTTGTAAATGCTGCTGCAAATGGAGATAAGGAAGTTGTAAAAGCCCTCATCCAAGGGGGTGCAGCAAAGGATAAATTCGATAGTAGAAGAAAGTTTATAGATGAACGAGTGCTTCATGCTGCATTAGAAAATGGTCACACAGAAGTTGCCAGCCTGCTATTTACTAACGGCGCTGATATGAGTATGGGACTTAGGAAGGATACAGATGCACTATTTGCTGCAGCAGAAAGAGCGGAAGCTACTCGCGATTATCGCTTAGTTAAGCTGATGATTAGTAAAGGATTTAAATGTAATGCACATGAAATAAATACTTTTATTTTAAATGCAGCAGATCGCGACCGTCCTCTTCCAAGACTTGTCAAAGTGCTAATAGAGGCGTTTCAGGAAAAAACAGGCGGATATCCAGCCTATGAAAAAAAACCGATGTTGGCTTTTGAGAATCTCTTTAGAGCTGCAAGCCGCGGGCATTATGAAGTTGTAAGGGTATTCATTGATGCGTGTTCTGATAAACAGCTTTTAAGCGGATTTTTAGATCGAGCAATAGAAGGTGGCAACCCAAAACTTGTTGAACTGCTAATTGCCAAAGATCCTCCTAAGGAACCTAAGGATATAGCGCGGCTACTTGAGGGGGCAGTAAAAGCTCATAAGCCTGAAGTGGTTAACGTGCTTGTTGAAAGGTTGGTTACATTTGGCAACTTACCTGAGTTGCTTGTTCGAATTAAAGACTATGTAGGAGATAAGGATCATGCTAAGCAGATTGAGGAGAAGCTCGTTGAAAAATTTGTAAAAGCGGGCAACAAAGCCTCGATGCTAGTCGCTTGTGAGAGTTTTATAGAGCGTACGTTCACAAAATCTATCGAAAAAAGACGAGAGCTTTCGCATATCAGAAATCTGTTAAAATGATCGCTAGACGTGCTTACAGGTAACTGGTCCCCCCCAATTTTCCCCTTTTAAATAAAATTATTAATTGTCATAATAGAGGGGGAGGGGGGGTATGAGTAGCTCTATTGGAGGATACTACCCAGAAGATCAAAACCTTTTACCTAATAACAGGCGCTCTCGCGGGGAAGAGGAGGAAAAGGCCTCTCAGGCCCATCTTGGTACAAAACGGGTAAAGGTACAGCCGGCTGAAGAGCG
>JAYRNE010000036.1:0-3737 GCA_041912355.1 Chlamydiales bacterium | reverse complement strand
TCAAAGTCGAGGTATACTACTACTATCAAATTTTATAAAAAAGGACTTATATGAAACAAGAACGTACCCTATCCATCATCAAACCCGATGCAGTAGCAAAAAATAACATCGGTGGCATTATCACGATGCTTGAAAAGGCTGGCCTACAGGTTGTAGCTGCAAAGATGCTTCATTTGACTAAAGAACAGGCTGAAGGCTTTTACGCAGTTCATAAAGAGCGCTCATTTTTTGGCGAACTTGTAGATTTTATGACATCAGGCCCATGCCTTGTGATGGTTCTAGAAGGCGAAAACGCTGTTATGCGTAACCGCGATGTAATGGGCGCAACAGACCCTAAAAAGGCAGCCCCTGGCACAATCCGCGCAACTTTTGCTTCAAGTATCGATGCAAACGCGGTTCACGGCTCAGACTCTCTCGAAAACGCACAAATCGAAATTAACTACTTCTTTAAGCCAGCTGATCTTACAGCAAGACATAAGCCTGCCCACAAAACACATTGCTGCGGCTGCTCTCACTAAGGTATATAATGAAAAATTTACTATCACTTATAGGCGCTTTTCTACTAAGCGCCTCACTACTTTATTCTGACCAGACATTTTCGATGATCAAGCCAACGGCTGTGAAAGAGCACCACATTGGCGGCATCATCAACATGATCGAACAGGCAAATTTGGAGCTTGTTGCCCTAAAGATGCAGCGCATCACAAAAGAACAAGCAGAAGCCTTTTATGGCGAACACAAGGGCAAGCCCTTCTACAACGACCTAGTAGCCATGATGTCATCAGGCCCAGTCGTACTCATGGTAGTTGAAGGCGATAATGCGGTACCCCATCTACGCGAAATCGTAGGCGCCACCGACCCTAAAAAGGCTGCCCCCGGCACAATCCGAGCAAGCTATGGCAAAAGCGTAGGCGAAAACGCCATCCACGCTTCAGATAGCCCAGAGAGTGCGAAAAGGGAAATTGCCTTTTTCTTTGGCCAACCGTAAGATTCATTTCAAAAAATGAAAAGCGGGGCATTACTGCCCCGCAGTTCTATCTAAAGTATGCTTGCTTTATATGCGATAGCGCGAAAAAAAGCGCTATTTTTATGCCAATTTTGCCAAGACATCCCCTTTTGTTATATGCTCTTGAAGACAAAGCCATCGGGGAATATATTTTCTGTCTAAAACAAGGAGAGACGGATGAATGTTGCACTCGTAACAGGTGCAAGCTCAGGCATAGGAATGGCAATAACCTATGAGCTTGCAAGACGTGGCTGGAAGGTTGTTGGCGTAGCAAGAAGTGGTGAAAAGCTTAGTCAAATTAAAGACAAACTCCAAGATGCCTTCATCCCCATTACCTGCGATGTTTCGAAAAAGCGCGAGATTACGGAGGCTTCGCAAAAGATTTTAGATCAAGGGTTATGCCCCTCGCTCTTTTTTCTCAATGCCGGGATTGCCGGTGCGCAAGTTATTGAAAACCCTAATGCTTTTGACCTTCAAAAGCACGAAGAAATAATGCAGGTTAACTACTTTGGAGTCCTTGCCTGGGTTGAATTTTGGCAAAAGCCTTGCCAAGAACATGGCAAAACAAACTTTGTCGTCACAAGCTCCATTAACGCCATCTTCGCACCTCCCACAGGAAGCGCCTACTCAGCGTCCAAAGCTGCAATTGCAAAGGCCTTTGAAGGCTTGTCTCTTACATACTATGGCACGAACCTCCACTTTTCTGTAGCCTACCCTGGTCCTGTAGATACCCCAGGACTACACGGCAAACTCCCATTCACATGGTCTAGTGAAAAGATGGGTAAGTCCCTAGTAGATTTTGCTATAAGCGGTAAGGCAAAGTACGAACCCTCTTGGTTCTACGCTATTCTATCGCGTATTCTAAAAGCCCTACCAGCAAAATGCACTATGTTCCTCCTTAGAAAAATGTAACAAGAGTTCGGTGTGAGCTTTTAGTAAAATTACAGGGAAGGGCCCGGACCCTTTTCACTCAAAACCCTTTTTGGCGGCTCTTTTTTGCCTACTTGCTTGACTTAAAATGGCAGAATAGACTAGACTGAAAGTATAGACTAGTTTATCTTTTAGGGGGCTTTATGAAGCATGCAAACCAGCATAAAAACCAAATCGGAGCATTTGACGCCAAAACGCATTTCTCTGAACTTCTTGCAGCAGTTTGTATTGGCCAGGAATTTACTATCACTCGTCATGGACACTCTGTTGCCAAGCTTATTCCCTTTTCGGAAGAAGAAAAAGAGAGCGATGCACTTACAGCGATTCGTGCGATAAAAAACCTCCGTGCCGGCATAAAGTTAGGAAAAGATCTTACTGTTAAAGCTCTCAGATCGCTCGGGAGAAAGTAAAAATGAGTGCCCACGACAACTACCACTTCGTATTAGACTGCTCTGTCACAATGGCGTGGCTTTTTGAAGACGAGACGACTGCCTATACTGATGCAATATTAGACCAGCTATCTAGCAATAAAGCTATAGTACCGGCACTCTGGCCCTTAGAAGTTTCTAATGTGTTAGTGCATGCCATTCGTCATAAACGAATTTCTGAAGTTCAAGCCGCGAACTTTATTGATGCCTTAGCAAAACTTCCCATCCAGGTAGATGAATTTACAGCATCACGCGCAATGCATAGCATCTACACCCTTGCCCTTTCAGAAAAGCTGACCATTTATGATGCTGCTTACCTAGATTTAGCCTCTCGCGAAAAGATACCAATTGCTACCCTAGATAAAGATCTGCTTAGTGCTGCAAAGCGTCTTAAAATTAAGATCTCCGGCACCTAGTGTATAATTTGATCTTGCCCTTAAGCGTACGCTTTAGCTATAAGGCAGCATATAGTCATGTTTACGAATGCTGGATTTTACGCACTTTTAGCTCTTGTGATTGTTCATCTTTTTGCCAACAAGGCAACTGTTTTAGGGTGGATATGGCATGGAAGGTTTTTATCTTTTGCAGCCGGCATTTCTTTGGCCTATGTCTTTGTATCCTTACTACCATCACTTCAAGAAAAGCAGCCCATATTAGAACAGACCTTTAGCACAACCCTGCCCTACCTAAGTAAACATGCCTACGTTATGTCACTTCTAGGCCTTCTTTTTTACTACGGAATCCATAGAAAAGCAGGGAATAAAGAGTACTGGCTACCTCTCATGGGATACATCTTTTTCAACTTTTTAGTAGGCGCTAGCCTTTCAGATTCTAGCGACCCAGACATTCAGCCCATCATCCTCTTTACAACTGCCATTGCCATGCACTACTTTGTGCGAGATCACAAAGCTAAAGAGTGCAACCAAAAGCTATACGAACAAAAGACGCGATGGTGCTTAGTTATAGCGCTATTTGCAGGCTATATAAGCGGCTTTTACGCCCGCATTCCCGATGTAGTTGTCGCCCTTTGCATCTCCTTTATTTCAGGTGGCATGATTCTCAACGCCCTCCACTATGAACTGCCAAAACGTCAAGATGGCGGCTACCTCTTTTTCGTAGTAGGCGCCCTCCTCTACACGGCCCTCTTACTTGAACTTGGCGCAACTTAATTTTTCGTTGCCTTCAAATTGTATTTACAGTATCAAAGATCCCGACCACTTGTGCCAACTCAGAATTATGATTGGCACTATAGACAAAAACCTACCAACTACAGAGGAGATCTTTATGCTAATATGTCCTGCCTGCCCTGTCATTGCAATGGCTGGAAGTGCGATTAGTGCCTATTTTGGCTTTGATCGTAAAGACTTACGCCC
>JAYRNE010000035.1:0-2920 GCA_041912355.1 Chlamydiales bacterium | reverse complement strand
GCTTAGCGATGAAAAGCTAAGGGTAAAAATACGCTCCCACTCCAACAAGCATCTTCATGACAAATACACAGTAACCGCTGTCTCCTCTAACCTCTACGAGAGCAAGCCTGTGCATTTGCATATTGAAGAAGCTGTAGAAGCTTCAGCTTAAGCAAAAATAGGACCTAAAGGACATCGTTCTGATTGTGCTTTAGGTCCTTTGTGTTTATGGCAAAACTTAACGAAGAAACTGCCATTCAAGAACTTCCCAAAACCTAAATTTTTTCTATCTTTTTATCGTTCTTATCGTTATATCGTTCTAATCGTTGAAATAGCCACGAGCTTGTGGCAAGTCTCAACGATTAGAAAGATATAACGATAAGAACGATAAAGGAAGAGAAGACTTTGATCGAGCCTACCTAGTTACAAATTTCCCGGGAATTAAGGCTATTAGCCTATATATCCTGCTAATCATTATTTGCCTAGACCATAAAACAACAATAAGCTAAAGTTTTATAATTTCAAGGAGATAAACATGACCGGTTTAGTGCAGTTATTTTCATGTTGCTATGGAGCTAATAATAAAAAAGAGCCGCAAAATTTTGAATCTGCATTACGGGCCCAAAATGTTGATAGCCTTCGTAAAATTATAGAAGACAACTCCTTTAACCCAAACGTTCCCTTGCAAAATGGGGCCCTTCCGCTGCACCTTGCTGTGCATGCTCATGCTTCTCAAGATGTACTAGATTTATTGCTTAAAAAGGGCGCAAAACCCTTTCTTGAAGATAATGCTGGCCTTACAGCTCTAGATCACGCCATGCTTGTTGGCGGCCAAAAACGGACGCTCAGCCTACTTCAAAATGTGGTGCCACTAGATGAAGCTACTATGAAAGAGGTCATACAAGAAAAAGAAAAAATAGGGCTTTTAATTCAAGCGGCAAGAGAGGCTCTTAAAACAGCCGTGAACCTTGTTATGGGCGCAAACGGTGCAACCCTATCTATAGTCCAGCAGCTTTATGCAGGAAAGCTTGAAGAGCAAGTTCATAAAAAAGAGTATTCAAAGCAGGACAAATATGGCTTTCTTCCCCTTCACCATGCAATCGGACTACTTAGCCGTGCAACCCCAGAAAGCGCCCCCTTTTTACAAGAGAGCATAACGAAGCTTTTTGGAAAGACAGGCGCTATAACAGCCCAAACAACGTCCCATCTATCAGTTGCTCACTACGCTGTTTTAGCAAAATGCCAGCATGCACTTGATGAGGTTGCAAAGCACCCCAAAAAAAGCGAGCTACTACTCAGTAAAACCCTTACCGGCCTTACCCCGTTGCATATAGCTTTACTCAACAAAGACTTTGAACAGGCTACATTTTTATACGCTGCCGAGCCAAAAGCATTGATAGAGCCAGATGATCATGGCCTTAAGCCGATTGACATCTTACTTCACGCAGTCTTAACCCATGCTGATGATGCTGAAGCGAATAGTGGGCCAATAGAAAAGAGGGAACGTACACTTCTTGCCATGCAGATCTTATTCCCCCTTGCAGAAGCCGGGTATGCCGCCTATTTGCAGCAAATTCCATGCCCCTCGGATAGTGGCTTACTAAGATTCATCCCCACTCTTTTTATGAGTATGTTATTTAATAGAGAAAGCACTCACAATTTTTTAAATTGCATATTATACAGTACAGAAAACGCCCAAAGACAAGAGCCCACTAGCGCTATAGTGCAAGGAACTATTGAAGGTGCAATTAAACCACAAGGCGTATACGGCCTCTTATTTAAATTACCCCGCATATATAGAGTGGGACAAAGCTCCTTATCATCACTGAAAAAGAGTTGGCACTATGCAAGCTATGAGCCCCTAACGTCACTAAAAAATGGGATTGTCCACATAGCAACTTCTGCCATTACGGCTGGACGTACAGCATATAGCCTTTTTATGCCTTAACAAATACTGGCAGTGAATGAGCTTTAGCGTATTCTAGCACCTTTTGTAAGGGGTCTCTGTGCAATGTGGCAGCCCCTTTAAATAATTTTTCTGAGAGCAGAATGGCAGTAGGATAGACCCCTCCACTTTTACCGCCGCCGCTTGCTTCTATATCAAGGTTAATTTCGTTCCAGTCATATCGATGTGGAGAGATAGCAGCATCTGTTTGAGCTACAATCTCCTGAGGAGCTCGAAGAGTCTCTGGCATGGTGCGAAAGCCTTGTGCTTTTCCAGAAACATCCCTTCCTGCAAACTCTTTTGGAAAGGATTTAAGATCTGCCTGTAAAGAGGTAAGCTTATCAAATAAGAGTTGTTTATAGTCAGCAGCAGAATCAGCAACAGCTTTTGCTTCATCAGGAAAGAGCGCTTCATAGACGCTTTTAGGGGTAAGGCTCGTAAGCTCCTTATACTCATCTGAGCCTGTCATCTCCGCCTCTTCAAGCACTTTAAGCCGTTCTTCAAGTTTACCTCCCTCATAGAGTTGGAAGAGCGTACGTAAAAGATAGCCTAGCTCAAGCTGTGGGCGATTGATGATGTGTGGATAATTCGTAACATCTAGTGGTTCACTAAGCATGTCCTGGGTACTATTCTTACCTTGAAGTAGGGGGTAAAATTCCTGCTTTGAACCATATCGTGGAACACCAACACCGGCCTTATGTACTGTATTTTGAAGCTCTATTGCTCTTTCTCTATCCTCGTCACTATCAGTAAGGGGGGGGATTTCACCTCGCAGAAGTTTAATGATAAGCTCTCGCTCCTTTGGCGCTTTATCAGGGGGCAGCTTTTCAAGGGCATCAATAATTTCATAGCGCCTCACTTCCACTTTAAGGTTCAATAACACCTCGTTGTAGCGAGCCATTAGTTCAATAAATTCTTTTTTATCCTTATCACTAACTCTATGGCGTGTTGGATCATGGATAAATAAATAGTCCTCTTTAAAGCTTTCTAAAGCGG
>JAYRNE010000034.1:0-2688 GCA_041912355.1 Chlamydiales bacterium | reverse complement strand
TAAAGGAGTTTATGCTATGCAAAATACCCACGACGTACGTAAAGGCTTTTTAGAATACTTTAAAAAGCATGATCATGCTCACATTGCCTCTTCCTCTGTTGTTCCGCATGATGATCCTACACTGCTTTTTATCAACGCGGGCATGAACCAGTTTAAAGATGTCTTTTTAGGCAAAGCTACGCGCGATTATAGCCGCGCGACAACCTCTCAAAAGTGCATTCGCGTTGGCGGCAAGCACAACGACTTAGAAAATGTTGGCCACACAACACGCCACCTTACCTTCTTTGAGATGCTTGGCAACTTCTCCTTTGGCGACTACTTTAAAGATAAGGCAATACAGTATGCCTGGGAAGTAGCCACTCAGGTCTTTACATTTGATGCAAATAAAGTTTGGGTATCTGTCTTTCGCGATGATGATGAAGCCTATGAACTTTGGAAAAAGCACCTTCCAGAAAACCGCATTGTACGCCTTGATGAAAAATCAAATTTTTGGGCCATGGGCGATACAGGCCCCTGCGGGCCCTGTTCAGAGCTTCTTTATGATAGAGGCGAGTCCTATAGCAAAGCATCAAACCCTGCTGAAGATGAATCGGGAGAACGCTTTTTAGAGTTTTGGAACCTTGTCTTTATGCAGTATAATAGAAAGCAAGATGGCACAATGAGCCCACTTCCAAAGCCATCTATCGACACAGGAGCCGGCCTTGAGCGCGTTATGAGCCTCATTCAGGGCAAAGAGAGCGTCTTTGAAACTGACCTCTTTTTAGAACTTATAAGCGCAATAGAAACCATCTCGCTTGTTACGTATAACCCACAAGACGAGGCAAGAGCTGCAGCCTTTAGAGTTATTGCCGACCACCTACGCTGTTTAGCCTTTGCAATTAGCGATGGAGCTCAGCCCTCAAACGTAGAGCGTGGCTATGTCCTTCGCAAGGTGTTAAGACGGGCAGTTCGCTATGGCAAGATGCTCGGCCTTGAAAAGCCCTTTTTAGCAAAACTTATGCCAAAGCTTGTTTCTGTCATGGGATCTGACTACAAAGAGCTTGTGATTGCCAAAGACAAAATATCAGAAATTCTTACGCTTGAAGAAGAGGCCTTTTTCCGCACCCTTCGCCGCGGCGGCAATATCCTCAACCAAATTATTGAATCATCCAAAAAATCACATGAAATATCGGGCGATGATGCCTTTAAGCTAAAAGACACCTATGGCCTTCCTATAGAAGAAGTGCAGCTTATTGCCAAAGATAACGGCCTACATGTAGATATGGATGGCTTTAGCAAGCTAGAAAAAGAGGCCAAAGAAAAGTCCAAGCTTGCCCAAAAAGTCGTTCAGCAAGAGGTGAAGGAAAATGTCTTTCAGGACTTTGTTAAAGAGCATGGCGAATGCGCCTTTATTCGCGAGCCCAAAGGCAGCGGCAAGGTAATTGGCCTAATTAACAATGGCCACTTTGTAGACACCATCTCTGAAGGCGACGATGCCCAGGTGATCTTAGACAAAACCACCTTCTACGCCGAAATGGGCGGCCAGGTTGGCGACTCTGGAGAGCTTACCCACGACACTTCATGCTTTTCAGTTTCCACTACAAATAGCCCATTTAAGGGTGTTATCTGCCACCATGGAAAGCTTACTTCCGGCCACATAAAGCTTGGCGATGTAGTAGAAACACAGGTAGATAGTGCAAGACGCCAGAAAATTGCCAATAACCACACGGCGACTCACCTTCTACACTGGGCATTGCACCAGGTGCTTGGCGAGCATGTAAAGCAGGCAGGCTCTATAGTAGAGCCAGGAAGGCTGCGCTTTGACTTTAACCACCACAAAGCCTTGACGAACGAAGAGATGCGCGCTATCGAGCAGATGGTAAATGAAAAAATACGCCACAATAACCCCGTTAAGGCCTATGAGCTCGCCTATGAAGATGCCCAGAAGCGCCATGACATCGTCCAGTTTTTTGGAGAAAAGTATGGCAAAGTCGTTCGCGTTATCGACATCGACTACTCAAAAGAGCTCTGCGGTGGCACCCACACCTCAAATACAGGCAATATCGGCTACTTCCGCATTCTTAAAGAGAGCAGCATCGCAAGCGGCGTTCGAAGAATTGAAGCTGCAACTGGCCAAGAGGCTGAGCACTATGTCTACGACATACAAAACACCCTCGGACTTGTTGCAGAACATCTAAAAACCCCACAAAATAAGCTATTAGAACGCGTCGAAAAGCTCAACCACGAGATGAAGGCACTTGAAGATGAGCTTAAAGAGCTACAAAAAATGCGCCTCAGCCAGATTGCTAGCGGCCTTACCTTTAAAACAAATAAAAGCGGCGTAAGCTACTGTGTACACGCGGTAGACGTAGGCCCGGCAGATCTTAAAGGGCTTATGGACGCTTTAGCAGAAAAAAGCCCTCAAAGCCTTGTCGCCCTTGCTTGCAAAGAACCTAATAAAGTTCACCTTGCAGTACGTGTTCCGCAACCGCTTGTGACCCTTGGCATTAAGGCAAATGAGCTTATAAAGCCAGCCCTCACTATGCTAGAAGGTTCTGGCGGCGGTAAAGCTGAGCATGCCCAGGGAGCAGGAAAGGCTGTTGGCAACATCCAGCAAGCCCTTGATCAGATTGAAAAGAACCTCCTAACTTCCTGAGAAAATGATACCTAGGTAGGCACGATCAAGATCATCTCTTTTCTCATCGTTAT
>JAYRNE010000033.1:0-4077 GCA_041912355.1 Chlamydiales bacterium | reverse complement strand
TCCTTCGTCCTTTGTCCTTTTGGTCCTTTATGTCGTTTTGGTCCTTTTGTCCTTTTGGTCTCTCGTCCTTCGTCCTTTTATAGACCAAGAACCTCTGTGGCCTTGCGGTGAGGCACATTTCTCACCGCCTGTACCTCTTCATGGGTAATATGCTGAAGGCTATAGCGACTGCCTAACGCAGCAATAACACCCTCAAAAAAGGCATCTTTTGAGGCGTAATACTGATTTAGCCTGCAAAGAAAATCGCCATGAGAGCGCCTATTGCGATATTCCGGTATTTTAGGAGGCATTTTTAGGACTTGCATGGCATCGGGGCAATAGTCCCAAAGAAGCGATGTGTGGTGGAGCCATCGCGTTTTTGTAAAGTACTGGGCGTTGCCGCCAAATTTTTTGTCGTCTAGCACATAGTCGTTTTCACGCACTTGAAAGGGTAAATCACGAAAGGCAGGCTTTAATAGCATCTCAGTGTGCTCGAGGAGCATTTTTGGGCATGTTCCGATGTCCGCATCTTTTCTATTAAATATAAAGGTAAGAAAGAGGGTCTCTTCGCCTACAAGCACGCAGCCGCCGCCGCTAAAGCGGCGTATAATGGGCACAGGGTTTTTGGCATAGTGTGAAGGCTCTACAAGCTCTTCTTTCTTGCCGGAGATGCCCATTACTATAGCAGGAGTGCTTTTGTGGTTTATGATAACGTAATTATCCTGCCCTGCACGAAGAAGAGCTTCTTCTAGCTGCAGCTGCTCGAATATCGGAACGCCTTCAAGCGCAAGGTAGCGAACTTGTGGCAAATTCATCATCTTCTCGTCGTGCAAGCGCGATCATTAACACAGAAATATCGGCTGGTGAGATACCAGGAATGCGAGAGGCTTGCCCTAAGTTAGTTGGCCGCACCTTAGAAAGGCGAAGGCGCGCTTCGGTACGTAGGCCACACACATTATGAAAGTCAAATTCTTCTGGCACCCGTATATTTTCTACGTGGGCAAGTTTTTCTACTTCCCCAGTTTGGCGGCTTATGTAGCCAGCATACTTTATGATAAGCTCAATTTGCCTATTAGTTTCAGCGCCATAATCTTGTACATCATTTGGAAAGTGTCTTAAAAGATCATCGTAGGCAAGCTCTGGGCGCGCTAGGAGCTGCGAAAGGGTGGCAACACGGCCTTCAAAGGGCCTATGTGTATGAGCTAAGCGCTCTTCTTCACGTTTAATTGCCTCTTCTTTTGCAACAAGGCGGGAATACTGCTCGTTACTTATAGTGCCTAGTTCATAGCCAAGGCGTCTTAGGCGAAGATCGGCATTGTCGTGTCTTAAGAGAAGGCGATGTTCTGCCCTGCTTGTAAACATGCGGTAGGGCTCATCTACGCCTTTAGTGACAAGGTCGTCTATCATCACACCGATATAGGCTTCACTTCGGCTTAAAATTATAGGCTGCTTAGAGCGTATTTTCTGAACAGCGTTGATGCCTGCCATAAGTCCCTGAGCGGCGGCTTCTTCATAGCCTGTAGTGCCGTTAATTTGTCCTGCAAAGAAAAGGCCTGAAATTTTTGTGCTTTCTAGAGAAAAATGCATCTGGCCTGATGCGACGTAGTCATACTCTATAGCATAGCCTGGGCGCATAATTTCGGCATTTCGAAGCGCGGGTATTGAGCGGATAAAGGCATACTGCACATCAAAGGGTAGTGATGAGGAGACTCCATTTACGTATATCTCTTCAGTAGTTAAGCCCTCTGGCTCTAAAAATATCTGGTGGCGGTCTTTATCGCTAAAGCGCACTACCTTATCTTCAATGGAGGGGCAGTAGCGTGGCCCTATGCCTACAATCTTTCCAGAATAGAGAGGGGAGCGATGGAGGTTTTCTTGGATAATTTTTTTTGTTTCAAGCGTTGTGTAGGTAATGTGGCAGGGCACTTGTGGCATTTCTTTAGATTCACGTGGATCAAAAGAAAAGCGTACGCCTTCATCTCCAGGCTGAACTTCTGTTAAGGAGTAGTCGACAGATCTTTTGTGAATGCGAACAGGAGTTCCGGTTTTAAGCCTGCCAAGTTTTACTCCGCACCGTTCAAGGCTTGCTGAGAGGCCAACAGAGGGTGGGTCTCCGGCTCTTCCGCCTGACATATTGACATCACCCATATGTATAAGGCCGCGCATAAAGGTGCCTGAGGTGATGATAACAGTCTTGCCATGATAGGCAAGGCCCTCTTTTGAGATGACGCCGCGAACGATATCATCTTCGACGATAAGTTCTTCGATCGTAGCTTGCTTAATGTCGAGATTATCAATTTTTTCAAGACGCTGACGGACATCTACTCTATAAGCATCCTTATCAGCTTGGGCGCGTGGCGCCTGTACGGCTGGCCCTTTTTTTGTATTGAGCATGCGAAACTGGATGCCAGTTGCCTCTATAGCCTTTGCCATAAGGCCGCCAAGGGCATCTATTTCGCGCACCATGTGGCCTTTGCCAATACCTCCCACAGATGGGTTGCAGCTCATCTGCGCGATGGTGCTTATATTCATGGTGAGAAGGAGCGTTTTGGCGCCTTGCTTTGCTGCAATATATGCAGCCTCGCAGCCAGCATGGCCGCCGCCAATCACAATAACATCATATTCTTGAGGGTATTTCCAGATCATAGTGCCTTATGTTATGGCGGCAAAAATGAATACAAAATCTAAGGCTACTTAGATTTATGGCGGTTCATTCTGCTGCGCTTTTTACGCTTATGCTTAGACATTTTCGAACGTCGCTTCTTTTTTACCGATGACATGTTTCTTCTCCGAGAGTTGTTAACTTGTGCAAAGAATGATAGGGGAGATGGCTATTTAATTTCTAGCATTAAAAATATGGTTTTACATATTAGAGGGACCTAAAGGACAAAGGACCTAAAGGACTACAATAACGGTTATTGTTGTCCTTTAGGTCCTTTGTCTTTTTGGTCCTTTTTTACCGCTCCGCTAAAACATAGGGCGTATCTGCAGTTATATCCGCATCAAGATCATCTTTATGCTTAGATTCTATGCTTACGCGTTCTACTTGAGCGCCAATGGCCATAAGCTTTTTGGCAAGGTTTTCATAGCCGCGGTCTAGATAGCCAAGGCCTGTGATCATGCTGACATCTTTGGCAAGTAAGGCTGCCATTACATAGGCAAAGCCTGCGCGAAGATCAGGTATTTCTATTGTGCGTCCTTGTAGCGGAGTTGCTCCTTTTACTACGATACTGTGGGGAAAACTTTGCGAAGCAAAGCGGCACTGCCTACCACCTAAACACTGGCGGAAGGTGGAAATGTCTGCACCCATCTCTACAAGGGTGTCGACATAACCAAAGCGGTTTTCGTACACAGTTTCGTGGATAACGGATGATCCTTGGGCTTGTGTGAGCAGCACAACAAAAGGTTGCTGCCAGTCTGTCATAAAGCCTGGGTGGACATCTGTTTCAAGGTGGAGGCCTCCATGAAGCGTGCTATCCCAGAAAAATTCAATACCATTACCTTTTACAGCAAAGCCACCACCAATTTCTCGAAGCTTATTTAGAAAGGTAATCATATGGCGATGATCTGCACCTTCAACAAGTACGCGGCCCTTTGTGGCAATTGCTGCCATGCCAAAGGAGGCAGCTTCGATGCGGTCTGTCATCACGTGATGCTCAACTTCATGGAAGTGGCGTGTGCCTTGAATGCGTATTGTGCGGTCAGTGTCTAAGGTGATTATAGCTCCTAGCTTCTGTAGGAAGAGGATAAGCTCAACAACTTCAGGTTCGTTTGCAGCGTTTTTAATTACTGTAGTGCCGCGTGCAGTTACGCCTGCGAGAATTGTATTTTCTGTAGCGCCCACTGAAGGGTATGGGAGGGTGATGATTGTGCCCTTAAGGCCATGTGGGGCGTATGCAAAGTAAGCGCCCTCTTTTTTCATCTGTCGGTATTCTATCTGTGCGCCAAGTTTTTCTAGAGCTTCTGTGTGGAAGTTTACAGGGCGTGCTCCAATGCGGTCACCGCCTACTGTGGGCACGATAATGTCCTGATCGCTTCTTGCTAAAAGGGCGCCGATCATTAAAATAGGAATGCGATTTGAGCCTGAGAAGCGCTGTG
>JAYRNE010000032.1:0-2837 GCA_041912355.1 Chlamydiales bacterium | reverse complement strand
TCATCAACAAAATACCAAGTAAGCAAGCAGGCAATGCACCCTAAAAGAGCAAGTGTAAAAAAAATAGAGGTCCAGCCCCAGTAGAGAAAGAGAAAGCCACCTAAAATAGGAGCAAACGTTGGAGAGACACCTGTTGCGCCATTTAAAAAGTTGTACATTTTCGCGCTTTTCTCATTAGAAAAAAGATCCCGCACAATTGCAAAAGAGGTAACAAGCATGCCGCATGCACCAAAAGCCGCTATAACCCGCGCAGCAATAAGCCAAATAATATCTCTAGAAAGTGCGCAGGCCATACCGCCAAGGGCAAATAGAGCGCCCGAAATAAGTAAGGTCTTCTTTCTGCCAAATTGATCAGCAAATGGCCCAATTAGAAGCTGTCCTGCCCCGGTGATAAACAAAAAGAGGCTCAATGTAAGCTGAATCATCTCTTTAGAGGTACTAAAAATATCCACCATGTTGGGGATAATTGGAATATAAATATCCAACCCAAAGGCAAAGCTAAATACAAAAGGGGTAAATAAGAGAACAAACTGGTATGTTTTAAAGTTTTTCATAATAATCTTGGTGTGCAGGAACTAATATATAGAAATTCTCATAATAAGTCGAGTTAAACCTAAAAAAGTAGGAGGCTTACACAAAATTGCGTAATTCTGCTGCACATTATGGTAACGCCGGTTACAGTAATGGAGGGAGGTTAGGCTCGTAGCGGCGTTAACCTAGCTCTTTTTTAACAAGAGTGTATGTAAGATAGCCGGAGACAATGCCATCTCCTCCCTGAATTTCGTAGTTTTTACGAAAATTGGCTAAATGATTACCCATCTCATTTTGAAGCGTATGATATACTTTTAAAGTTACATCATAGTCCAAAAAAGTTACTGGAAAAAGTCCGCTAGCCTTCTCAAAATCTGATGAACTGTTTATGTCAATCTTCAGCCGATTTCGTTCCTTGTCAAGAGGAGCATTGATATAGCAAATGGAACCAAGATTTGGAAAAATCTTTGAAAATCCAGAATTATCTTCATTAAGGGAGTCGAGCGATATTCTACCAAATGTTCGGTGTCTCTCTGAAAATGGCATGGCTACTGTTGTAATATAAGGAAATAGACTGCTAATCCTACTCGCTAATTTTGAGTATGAAGCAATCCCATAATGAATTTCCGAAAATTTTTCTCTAATCTCTTTTGGCATGAAATAGAGCAGATCAATAACTTCTTCTTGTGCTTCACTTGAAATGATAAGGCCATTCGTGTAGGTGGAAAGCAGCGTTCCAAGCGTAGATTTATCCTGTAAAAGCCCTAATTGAGTAACATCAAGTCGGATGCAGCCCTCTTCTTGAGATGGTTCAAATACAATCTTTTGCGATGTCAGGTAGCTTGTGAGGGCGCTATACATAATCCCAGAACCTAAAGCATCTTCAACATCACTAGCGGTGCCGAATAATTGCATGAGTATGTCAAGCTCCTCTTCACTCGTCACTTTCTGGGCGTGTTCAGCAAGCATAGTATCACACCATGTTTTCATTTCGCTCAACTGAAGATAGTCTGAAAGAAGGTAGAGCTCTTTTAAGATGGCAGCATCTTTAATTTCAGGAAACGCTCCTGTGTAGAGATACTGTTTTATTGCCTGAACAGTTGCTATTTTGTAATTGCCGGAATAATCGATTCTTTTGGACCCCTGTTCCTTAAAAGCTGCTTCATATTTCGTTTTAAATTGCAGTGATGCAAATTTTAATAGTTCGTAATTGACTCGTACAGTCCCATCGGTACAGACAATTTCAACATCTTCTGCAAGCTCTCCAGAAGAAAACACTTTATGCTTAATAAATTGTAGCGTTACATCATCAACTAATTTCTTGTCGATCCGACCAGCTGCCCACTCACTTTCCATAAGGGGTAAGAGCTTACAGCAAAGCCTAGGCTCTTGCTCCATAAAAAAATGGGTACGTGTCGCTAGGCTGAAAATGGAAAGCAGCTGGACAAGCCGCTCATTTTTTCCATCGCTTGCCTCTTGGGCCATTTGGCTAATTGTTTGATCCGTAATAAATGTATGTGCCTTGGCGCCAACTACTGTCATATAAACTCCTTAGGTCAACTTAAGCATCAAATATATATAAACTGTTATTTAATTGCAAGTTATTACTAAATCGAAAGCAATAATACAAGTAATAACTTTAAGAAAAGATCAGCTTCCTGATCGAGAACAGCAGGGAGGAAGGTAGGACTGAATCAGACAGCAGGCTATTGCGCCTACAGAAAAACCAACCACATGCAAACCGAGCAGGCCGTTGGCTACAGGCGGAGTACTTAGCGTATAGTAAAATGAATATCCATTATACCCTGTAAAAACGGCAGCAACAAGCAAGAGGGCACCTTTTGCAACGGTTGATATTCTGTCGCAGGTGGTATCTAAAAAACCCTCTGGAGGTAGATGAGAGAGCGAGCCTTGGCTCTGAAATGGCGGAACATTCACTTGATAAATAGTACTTATATAAGTTGTAATTCAAGCGGCTAACTATACACTATATCGATGTCGTTAAGCAATACAAAGTCGCGCGAGCGACCACTTAATATTGAACCGTCGCTCGCACGACTCGTGATCTAGGAAACCTCTTTTTCCCATAGTTTGCACCGCTTTTAAATTCATGCACGCACTTTATTGGAAAGTACGTTTAAAGCCTAAAATTATGTACGCGAATTTTGCCAATACGCTCGTGACATAGCATGAGGCTTATTGAATGATCGGACCTTATCGATGTTATGGTTTACGGCCAAATTAAAAGCGGTGCATGCTGCCCCGCACTCCAGGACCCTTCGGGCATTAAACGGCTATTTTTTCAC
>JAYRNE010000031.1:0-2422 GCA_041912355.1 Chlamydiales bacterium | reverse complement strand
GGCGCGATATAGTTTTTTAGGCACAAATGATGTACGCCAAAATCGCACCTTCAGTGCTTGCTATAATGCAGGCTTTCAGCCTGCAATTCGCCTCCACAGCACACCTAGGGCGATGCCCTAGGCTATTATAGTAGAGGCCTTCAGCCTCATCAGAAAGTAAAAACTGTAGGAAGTGGCTTTATCGGGGATAAAGCCACTTTTTAAAGAGCTTGGCCATAAAGGGCATCCAGAAGTAGGTCATGATAAGGACTATCCAGGGTGTTGAAACGAGGAAGCGGGGTACTAGTGGTAGGCCTGACAGGTGCTCTCCAAAGAGGTAGTTAAAGGTAATAAGTAGGGGAGTAATCGCGATAAAGGTTACTACGGCCATTTTGTGGCGGGGTGGAGGAGTCATCGCACCTTTGCCGGGTAGGGCAAACCAGGTTTCAAGGCCGGTAATTATCTGAAGGGTGCTGGGGCGGTCGATGAGCTCGTCGATTTGATGGACTAGGTTTTTGCGTTCATCCGACTGTAGCCAGGCCTGCAGGTTATTTTCGGTGTCAAAGCGAAAAAGTACGCGGTAGAGGTTTTCTTCTTCTTTTTGAGGCTTCAACACGCGCGTGTCTAAATAGCCGGTGAATGTGGTTGAAGCTTTAATTATTTCTTCAAGGAGTTTTTCAAATGCCTCTTTATTGCCCGGGCACACTTTTCTATCGACAATTACTGAAACTGGATCTGACATAAATAAATGATTGTTAATTGGTTAAATATAAATTATAGTGGGCGCTTAGGTTTGTGTCAATTATAAAGGACCAAAAGCAACCTATTAGTCCACTTCTTCAAGTGAACCAGAAGAAGTATTTTTATCAAAATTAATTTTTATTTCTGGGTCGATGGGCATAACGTGGACAGCGCCATTACCCTCTTTATCTATGATGGCGACGGCAAATTGGTCTATTTCCCATATTTCTGGGTCTTCAGAAAGGTCTATAGGTAGCCACAAGCCGCTATAGAGGTCGTTACGTAAGAGAACAACTTTTTTGCCGGGAAGTTTTTCTTCAAGCTCTGCTTGTAGGTCCTTAAATTTGGTGTCAAAGTCATACTCTACGCTCACACCCTCAACTTCGTGCGCGCTTGTAGCTTCTTGAGGCAAGAGGAATTCATTGTAGCAAACAAGCTCACCAAGTGAATGGGGGCGCACAACTTCTAAGAGAAAGTATATAGCATCTTTTGGGTGAAGGTTTCTAAAATGAGCAAGGAGATCATCGCTTACGCTTAGAAGTTCGTAAGAGAGGAAGCCTGGAGATTTTTTCGAGGTCTTTTTGACAGCCTCAATAAGCCGCTCTTTCAGCATATCCCAAGTATCAAGTGCATCTTTGATGGTCAAGTGGATATTTTCAAGATGGGGGCCAAGAAGCTTCATTACTTCCCTATCATCTTGTTCAAAGGCGCGCCTAAAGG
Source organism: Chlamydiales bacterium (assembly GCA_041912355.1). Lineage (GTDB taxonomy): Bacteria > Chlamydiota > Chlamydiia > Chlamydiales > FEN-1388 > SZAS-7. Next base: position 982 of record JAYRNE010000031.1, on the reverse strand, counting down.
CAGCAAGCGCCTCTTTTTGTGTTGGAATTCCTTTATTTAGTAGTTCTTGAACTTCTACCATCATTTTTTTCTTGGGTGTTTGTCTTTCTAACTGATCTAAGTTATAGAGTAAGATGTATTCAAGTGCCTCAAGATCTCCTGGATCTTCTTGAGACCGACGCTCCATAACCCGATATTTTTTAAGAGGTATGAGCATTTTCCAAATCTCTTCATGGCCCCTTCTTTTAGCAAATTTAGCGGCGTCTCTCACTGTCACATCGGGGTGCTTTTTCAGGATGTATTCCACAATTTCTTTGTTGCCCTTACTTGCAGCGCCTTCTAGCACTGTGGTAAGAAATTCTTGATCGGTTGTATTTTTGATTTTTGTTTTAAGTAGCTGCACTTGTTCAAGGGTTGTTAATCTGTAGCCGATTCCGGTATTTAATGCCTTTAAGGTCTCTTTTTCCGCTTTTGGTGTAACCTTGATTTTGATGAGCGTATTTATGGTATCGAGCTTCTCATGAAGAGCTGCGTGCTGCTTCATAGCGCTAAGGGGTTTTTGGGAGGGGATAGAAGGACCTGCATATGTTTCCAGCAATTTTTTGGCTTCAGTGTTTTTTTGGATCTCGTCAATAACCTTAGCTCTATGCTTACTGTCTTGAGGAAGGCCCTCTAATTGCTTAGTAAGTAGCTGGATTTTGTGGTTATATCCCTTCACAGCCTGATGTACGGTTTCACTATCTTGTAAGGGTGATGCATACATGCCTTCAGTGCTTTCGCCTATAGCCATAAGCCACCTCCGTGTATATACCCATTATACTACATAAAATTTATTTTAGTGTGAATATTTCGTAAGTCGTTGGTGGTGAAGGATTTGTTTGCATGCTGCATTGGTGGTAAACGTTCGGGCACGGGCTCGGGCACGGGCACGGGCACGGGCACGAGTGTGTAAAGTATATTGAGAAAAGGCAATAATAACGGTAGTTTTCATCAAATGCCTCTT
>JAYRNE010000030.1:0-5143 GCA_041912355.1 Chlamydiales bacterium | reverse complement strand
CTTTTGGTCCTTTTTTTGGGGGCGAAGCTTTTATTCCACACTAAACTTGAGGCTTGTAATTTCCCTTTTAGAATCATCTATAAAGTAGCTCAAGGTATAGGTTCCTCGAGGAAGTGGCCACTCGCTTTGAGTTCCTCCATCGAAGGTGTAGGTGCCTTGAATTTGGGCTTCTGTGCGCCCGATCATAAGGGGGGCTTTTTCGCTACTTGTTATCCCAAGAAAGTCCCAATGGTGGCCGGGGGCATTCTTCCAGTGCGCGGTAATTGGCTCGTTGTATGAATAGGTTGTTTTCGTAAGCCAGAGAGTGGGTTTTTCATCAGGGGCTTTTATAAAAAAGGGGATTTTTGACACTATTTGCCCATTTTTTGACATAAGGCGCGCTTCATAGGACCCAGGCTTGTAGCCAGTAGTCACAAAGGTAATAATGCCGCGATAGGCCCCTTTTATAGGCTTTGTGGCTATCTTAGTATCCCCAGAAAAGAGGACAATTTTTTGGCCTGCAACTTCTTGAGTATTGTAGGTGACCTTAAGTGTCGATCCAGTAGTTAAAAGCCTTTTATTTACTGCAACAAATACAGGTTCACTTGCTGGCTCAATGGTGAAGGTGGAAACAAGAGCCGCATGATCTGAGGGCCATGGGGAAAAAGCCGGCACCCCGATCGTCTTACTTGTTAGGGTTTTTGCTGGGCCTGTTACATAAATATAGTCGATGCGATCGTGTGGGTCATCTTCTTTCGGGTTCCATCCTATAACCTTTGGGCGCTTCTCCCACCAGGTGTTGCCGGGGTTTTTTTGTGCATCAGGATAGGCTTCTCTATAGGAATCGCGAAGCCCTGCCTGGGCAATGGCCACACTCACAGGCCACATAAAGCCATTTTTCTTCTGCCAGTCAAGATAGGATGGGGCATTAAAGTCGCCAGCTAAAAAGGTGGGAATACCCTTTTTACCAAGTTCAGGTAGAACCTGGAGGTATTTATGTACCTCTTGTAGGCGAGTGCTTTTTTCGATGTTGCGGACGTAGGCGGCTGATTTGCCCTCTTCAAAGAGGTATGGGCCATAAGGGTCACTTGAAAGGTGTGTGTTACTTACAGCAATTACCTTTCCTGGGCAGATTTCGACAAAGTTATAAAGGCCCTTGCCTTCAGGAGGGTCGATAATTGGAAAACGGGAGATTATGCGTACGCGTGTGTCGTAGTAGGGCCAGCCAAGCTTTGATGCTATGTAGGGAATTCGCCCCTCAGATTCCTGAATGCAGACGACATCAGGATTTACGGCATGAATAACATTGAGCACCTGAGACATACTCACAAGTGCCCCGCCATCTTCAATATTAAACTGCATGATCGTGCAGGTGCAGCTTGCCATGAGGGACATGCTATTTATGACTAGGGCGAGGGCTATGTGATAAAGCGTTCTCATAGCCTGAAAAAAACATATAAAAGGAATTTTTTCAATAAAAAGGATAGAAAAATTAAGAGGGAATTAATTCAATTGGTCGAAGACTGTATGTGAAGTAAACGGTCGGGCACGGGCTCGGGCACGGGCACGAGCACGAGTGCCAGAATCCAAAGGGGTTACACGTGGCTTTGACCAAAAAAAGCTTTTTAGCACTCGTGCCCGAGCCCGTGCCCGTGCCCGAGCCCGACGGTCTATTGCCCATCCAGGTTCCGGGCCATTAAGGTTAATTCCCTTTTAATCTTAATCTTAATCTTGATTCTTATGACTTTTTAGCACCCTGAACAGCCAAATACTCTTCCAACGGCCCGTCAAAGAACTCTATACCTTTATCAGTAAAGATAATGAGCTTTTTGGCAAAGCGGTCAAGTAAGTCTCGGTCGTGGCTAGCCACTATAGCAGTGCCCTTATATTCGTCTAAGGCCCAGCCAAGAGCGCTTACGGCTTCAAGGTCGAGGTGGTTGTTGGGCTCGTCTAAGATGATTAGGTTATGATCAGCAAGAGTCATGCCGCCAATGATAAGGCGGGCAGTTTCGCCACCAGATAGGTTTGAAACGCGCTTAAAGGCATCATCGCCGCCAAAGAGCATTTTGCCAAGTACGCTTCTAGCCTCAGTGTCGTAGACATTGCTTTTGCGGCTTTTTAGCCAGTCAAAGAGGGTTGTCTGATCGTGCTTGTCAACGACATCAGAGTGGTTTTGCGGGAAGTAGCTTGTCAGCGTGTTGTGGCCAAGTTCTACTACGCCATGATCTGGTGTAAGCACGCCTGCAAGCATCTTTAAAAGGGTAGTCTTACCACGGCCGTTGTTACCGATCACAGCAATTTTATCGCCGCGATGTATCTCGAACGAGAAGTTTTTTATAACCTGATGATCGCCATAGGCCTTTGAGAGCTCCTTTGCAGTAATGGCAATTTTTCCTGACTGCTTTTCAGTGGGCACAAAGCGGATATATGGACGCTGGATATTTGACTTTTTAAGCTCTTGTGGCTGCAGCTTTTCTATTTCACGAAGGCGAGACTGCACCTGGCTTGCACGAGTACCTGAGCGAAAACGGTCTACGAACTCTCTTAGCTGTGCAATTTTCTTTTCTTTGGACTTGGCATCTTCTGAAGCACGCTCGCGCGATGCTGTTTTTGTTTCTACCATGTCGTCGTAGTTGCCGGGATAGATGATAAGTGTTTCGTAGTCGATGTCGGCAATATGGGTAGTAACGGCGTTTAGGAAGTGGCGGTCGTGGCTTACAACGACAAGGGTTCCACGATATTGGCATAAAAACTGTTCTAGCCATCCTATGGAGGTCATGTCAAGGTGGTTTGTAGGTTCATCAAGTAGTAGAGCCTCGGGATCACCAAAGAGGGCTTGGCAAAGTAGTGCACGAAATTGCATATCTTGCGGAATCTCTTTCATGGGCTTGTAGTGATATTCAGCGCCAACACCGATACCTAAGAGTAGGCTTTCGGCATTAGATTCTGCTGAGTAGCCATCTTCTTCAGCAATAACCATTTCAAGTTCGCCAAGGCGTATTCCTACATCATCTGTCATCTCAACTTCATAAAGGCGCTCGCGCTCTTCTAGCGCTTTCCAAAGTCTACCATTACCCTGTATGACAACGTCGATGGTGCGCATGTCTTGAAAGTCGTGAATGTTCTGTCGTAAAATGCCAACCTTCTGAGGCTTTGTCACCGAGCCCTTTGTAGCCTCGCGCTTTCCGGTAATAATCCCAAAAAGGGTGGTCTTCCCAGCGCCATTTGGGCCTGTTAAACCATATCTGTTGCCAGGTGAAAATCCGCAGGAGACCCCTTCAAAAAGTGTCCTGCCGGGAATAGCCATTGTAATATCATCAAGTGTAATCATATTCTCTCTTATTAAAAGAAAACATTATAGCAAATGAGGCAGTTATAAGCAAAAAAAAAGGACCATATGGCCCAAAAGGCTTAAAAGGACATGAAAGAACTGCTTTGGCTGCTTAAATGCACAAAATGCCAACTATCGGGCTCGGGCACGAGTGCATGAATACAATGGCTTATCTGCATCCAGTTAAACGGGCAACGCATTTTTTTATGTCCTTTTTAGGAACCGTGGGGATGACTTTCTTGGTAGGTCTTCTTCTTTAAAGTAGTTGAGACGTGTGTGTAAATCGTAGTTGTTGCAAGGCTTGTGTGGCCTAAAAGAAGCTGTATCGTCTTGAGGTCCATGCCGTTTTCGAGCCAATGGGTGGCTATTGTGTGGCGAATGATGTGGGGGGTGATGTGGGCTGCTAGGCCGCTTGCCTTTAGGTATTTTTGAAAGAGGCGGTCTACTGACCTGGTAGTCAGCCGGCCCATGAAGCGGTTAATGAATATCGCATGAGATGTGCCTTTGTGTTCGGGGTGATTAAGGTAGCGCCTCACCCAGTCACTTGCTGTTTTTGTAATTGGCACAACACGCTCTTTCCTACCTTTTCCTTTTAGGCGCATCTCCAGCTTCTCAAAGTCAAAGTCGTTTTTGTCTAGAGCTACAAGTTCGCTCACGCGAAGCCCTGAGCTATAAAAAAGCTCTAGTATGCACCTATCGCGAAGGCCTGTAAATTCTGCTGTGTCAGGCTGGTTAAAGAGGTTTTGTACTTCTTCGTATGTCAAGGAGAGGGGGATTTTGCGCTCAAGTTTTGGGCTTTCAATATCTGCCATGGGGTTAGTGGTGATGAGCTTTTCTCTATGTAAAAAGGTAAAGAAGCTTCGTACTGCAGAAAGCCTGCGGACAATAGAGCGCCTGGCAAGCTTTTGCTCGGAGAGGTCAGCTAAAAACTCTCTAAGAGAGCTTTTCGTTATCTCTTGAAGCTGTGAACCATTAAGAAAAGTCGATAGCGCCTTTAAGTCATTTCCATAGTTTCTGAGCGTATGCTCAGAGGCATTTTTCATGACCTTTAGGTGTTCTAAATAGCGGCTTATCTCACGATCTATCATATAACCTCGATTATGTACACATACGGGGTAGCTTCATTAGCCTGAAGGGCTGTGTTATAATAGCCTAGGGCAACGCCCTAGGGTTCGTGCCGTATACAATATTGCAGGCTGTAAGCCTGAGTTATAATAAGCGCTGAAGGCGCGATATGTGATTTTAATTTTTCGCGCCTTTAGCGCTTACTATAAAGCAGGCTTACAGCCTGCTTACCTTTTTCGCGCTTACCTAGGGCGTTGCCCTAGGCTTTTATAATACAGCCCTTCAGGCTGATGGTGACACCATTATGTGGTTAGCGTTGATCCAAACTAGAGATAAATTTTAATGTAAACGCTAAGCTCTCTGGGTCAAGTTCAATTGTGCCATCTTTGATCCATGTCGCAGGCCCTTTTAAGATAACGTTATCGATTTTGCCGTTTTGCTCTTCAAAAAGCACTTGGAGCCATTCTCCAGATTGTACGCGTAGCGATATTGGAGAGTGGAAGCCATGCTTTTTATGCAGGCAGTATGCGGCTGCCGTTACGCCAGTGCCACATGCTAACGTTTCACGTTCAACACCGCGCTCGTAGGTGCGGATGTGAGCTGTGTATTCAGGCTCAGAAAGTATCGGCTGCACAAAGTTTACGTTCGTGCCTTGTGGGCCGAATTTTTCATGAAAGCGTAGGTAGCGGCCGAGGCCATTAACATCCACTTTTTCTAAGTCATCTACAAAGATAACAATATGGGGCACGCCTGTATTTAGGTGGTGAG
>JAYRNE010000029.1:0-2720 GCA_041912355.1 Chlamydiales bacterium | reverse complement strand
GGCGGCGGCTTAAATGCAGATGGCCTTACAAGACGCGCTCAACAGGCGCGTCTTGCCTTTTTTCGAAAAGGCTGAAAGTCGTTTTAATACAGTCTATCATCTTTTTACTACCATCCATTACGTCTACTCTTTAGCTAAAGAGCGCTATTCGTTGAATCCTCTAGTCCATAAGGTTGCCGCTATTTTTGGCAATATATACCTTGTGGATATTGTATTTGCTGTTCCTAGATTTATAAAAAACATTGCCGAGAGTGTTGCTACAAGAACTATCCGCCCTATAGTCCTTGCTGTAAGTGAAGCCTGCAACGTTATCTACTTGGTAACAGAGTGCCTCCAGCTACTACGTAAAAGGGCCTTTTTTGGAAGTAAAGTTTTTGCCTACTTATATATTCCTAATCAGGTAATTGATCTTATAGATAGTGTAAAGCTTGCGCTTCATACGCGTAAGATAAAGGATATTGCAACCTGTCTAACAAATGCAGCACTTACTGCAACTACAGTTGCCTCAATTTTTTGTAGGACAACGCCTTTACTGCTTGTTGTTTATACGGTAACTTGCCTTTCGAGTTTTGCTTTAACGATGGTGTAGCCAGCCCACAAGAACTTGGGGCCGGCTTGTGAGAGTTTGGGCGGATTATTCGCCTTTTTTCATCATATTTTCTTTTATTGCTTTCACTTCATTTTCAAGAAAGCCGCGTCTTTTTGATACAGCCATTGTTGTGCAAAAGCCTAAAAAGAGTGATCCGATCAGCAAGATAATACCAGCCGCGCGCATAAGGCCGCCTTCTTTTGCTGCCTTACCAAGAAACACAAGCGCTAAGCAGAAGCCAAAAAGCTCGAGCATAAGAGCAATATCACCTAGAAAAAACATAAAATTTCTCCTTAACAGTTAAATTTTGTTGTAACACGATTTTCATCGTTAGACTCCATATAGGTAATAGATAAAATTTATGCAAGTGGGAAATTTTTGGAGTGCGGTGCAGCTATGCACCTCACTCCAAAAGCTTCGCCCCACATGAGAGCAAGATTTGCCTTTTTGGCCTTTTGCGAGCATAAAATTACTCTTGCATGCTATACTCGCTCTTTTTGAGGTGGTAGCTATGTATAGATGGATTTTTTTACTATGTGTACTGTCAGCGCAGGCTCTTGTGGCAGATCAGAAGGTGCTTCTTTTTTCTGGCAGCACGCGAAAAGATTCCTACAATAAAAAGCTTATTATGGAAGCTGCGCGGGCTCTTGCAAAGTTAGGTGCTAAGCATCAGGTTATCGACCTTAATGATTTTCCTATGCCATTTTACGATGGTGACTTAGAGGCAGCATCAGGAATGCCTGAAAAGGCAAAGGTTCTACGTAAGCTTATGATAGAACATGAAGTTATTGTTATTGCTTCACCTGAGTATAATCGCTCCATTTCTGCCGTGTTAAAAAATGCGATAGATTGGGCCTCTCGCGGCGAAAATGGTGGTTCATCGCGCACTGCCTTTAAGGATAAAACGTTTGTGCTGCTAAGTGCTGGCCCTGGCTCCTATGGTGGCAAACGCAGCCTCATTCACCTTCGCACCATCATCGAAGCAATCGGCGGCAAGTGCCTTTTGGATGAGTTTTCGGTGCCAAATGCCCACAATGCCTTTGACCAAAAGGGCACCCTCACCGACCCTCAGCTACAAGAGGGGCTACAGGAGCTTCTTTTTAAAGCCTTATCGACCTCAAAATAGGGCTAAGGTATTCTTCTTTCCTAGATCTCTACGTCTTTACATTAAAATAAATATTTGTTAGCATAAAACTGAAACAAAGTTTTAATAAGGAGCGGGCATGAGCACACCTATAGGAAAGCGAGGCGAGCCCGAGTATCTAGAGAAGCCAGGGGACCTAAAACGGGGACGAACAGACGCCGAAACTCCCTGCGAGGCCAAAGTAAAGGTCGCTATTAATATAGCGCAGCAGGTTAAGGCCGAAGATCGCGCTTTAAGGAGAGATCGTCGCGTTACTCGCAAAAGGGCAAAGTCTGAAAGCGATGTTCAAGAGCCTGGAGAAATGCAGAAGAACAAAAATAGGCAGGCTGTCCCTTCAGAGATGAGAGAAGAGAGCGAGGCCTCTTTCAGAGAAGTAGTTGAGGACGTTCCCTCCAAAAAGGTAGCTCTTGGGCTTGACACATTCTTTGCTACACGCGAATTTCAATCTTGGAGTCAGTTTAGAGCGGAATCGCTTGATGAAATTGAAGTAATGGCTAATTTACTCGAGAAAGTTTCACCACAAGAAGCATTCTCAGTTTTGAGAGAAGTAGCCGAAACGCTGACTCAAGCGGAAAAGGGCATAAGGTTCTGGCGGAATGAAGAGGCACTACTGGAGCGAAGTCAAGCCATAAATGATAGGATTGTTTCAAAATATTTAGCGCTTTTTTGGGGTGAAACTAGCTACTCGTTGCGAATTACTAGTCTAGAATCAGTTTTGGAAGAACTGTTAAAAAACAATGTGCCTTTGAGCGATAACACAAAAGAAGATGTTAATCGATTTTTGCAAGATCTAAAAGTAAGAAGAAACGATCTGTTGCGCCAATTAAACGCCATAGAAAATAGAGATAAAAAAATTGATTTTGTCTTGCAATATGAGAGCCTATTTGAAGGTAAAACAGCTGAGGATAGAGTTAGATATTCTATTTTACTTGATGCTAGCAGTGCTAAATTTAGCGAGTTGCTGAACAATCCAAAGTCAAGGGAAAT
>JAYRNE010000028.1:0-3305 GCA_041912355.1 Chlamydiales bacterium | reverse complement strand
AGGCGGTAGTATTCAAGCTTCATCCGCATCCTGTCAAAGACTTCGAGAATATATTTATAGGCTATTTCTTCCTTAAACAGCCCTAGAAGCATGATAATTTCAGGGTCTACATGAAACTCCTTACAAGTGCGACACTGAGTAAGTTCTATAAGCTTATTTAAATATTTTTTCACAGCCTCAAGACTATCATACATCTCACTGCATCCTTTTAAGACCTTTGTCCTATCTTCTGCAATAAGTCCCGCCTCCTGAATTGCTGTATGCACGAGGCTATCAAGGTCACGCTGTTGAAGAAGGTATTTATCTGCAGCCATCTTCAAGCTCATGTGGCGGATATTTTTTAAGCCAAGGCCGCCTTCTGTTGCGTTAATAAGCTTCGGCTTCGGTTTTTCTTGGGCATACTCTTCAATCCACTTCGCTTCTAAAAGCCACTTCCAGGCAGTATGAACTACTTTGCCATCGGTATTTTTCCAGGTTATCGGTTGGTCAGCTGTTGCACTGTTAGAAGTGTCTTCAACGCCTTTTGCATAGAGCTCTAACCCTTTACCGTAAGCAAGGTCATAGCCCACCAAAATAATGGGACTACAGCCAAGTGTGTGTGCGATTTCGATAATAAAATTAGCAACGCTATGGCCACCACCGATAATGGTTCCTGGAATTTTTAGTTTTTCTTCAAACCAGTCAGAAATGTTATAGCCATCTCCCCCCTTTAAATAGAGCCTTGGAGAATGAATAAGCTTTGCAGATTCATGAAGAAGTCGGCTTCTATAAAAAAAAGGCACCTGAAAGCCAAGAGCCTGACGAAAGCGCAAATACTGCAGCGGATTAGGGTCAATACCTGCCCCAAAATGGGGCTGAATGCCAGCATCTAAAAGGGCATTTACGCTTGAGCCACCAGAAAAAATTAGCGCTTTGTCGCGTAAGGTTTTTATAAGTTCAAGATGCTGCTCAAGCGATGGGCCCGCAGCTACAACTATTGCCGGAATACCCCTGAAAGCCCTTTCGAGTTTGTTGCCCTTATATGAGCCTGGTAAAAGGAAAAGGTTCTTCCAGAAGTTTCGAAAGAATGAAACTCCGTAGGCCACATACTCATCAAGCACAATGTGAATATCTGATGCTTCATAATCAAGACGAGCCTTGATGTCATCGAAAGTTGCCTTTCGCATTTTTTCATAAAAGGGAGATGGTGTAAGGTAGAGCTTTTTGCCATAGGTTGCCCACGCAATACTCTGAAGCACCTGCAATCCGACTTCTGAGTCTTCGATATAAAAAATGTGAACCTGAGGATCGTGCAAGAGATCGTGTGCGTGGTGGGACTCTAAAAAGTGCAGAATAACCCGCAGATCATCTTCTAAAAAGATAAGCTGTCGTGCGCCATCACCATGCAGCCAGCCTTTTAGAGCATTATAGCCATAACCGAGCCCTACTCCAAAGACTGCAACAACTTCTACACCCTCTAGTGGCAGTTTTTCTGCCCACGCGTCTTGTTCTTTTTGCGCCCCATCGGCTGAATCATAGAAAAATTGGCCATCTACTAAAATAGGCTCACCTTGAGCACTTTTAGCAACTTGCAAAGTGCCGCTATCGGCATAGGATAAAAGTACAGAGGCTTTCGGATTTTTAACCCCAAACGTCTCTTTATTTTCCTCGTACACTCGTGACATCTTATTTTTCTATTGGTACTGTAAAGGGTACAGGAACAGGTTCTGAACCTCTTTTTCCGAATATACCATCCTCTCTTGTTTTTACTGCCCAAAGGGGTAAAAGCAGAAGGGAGGAAATGGCGCCACAAAGAGTTAACGCAAAGAAATAGCCATCCCAGCCAAAGCTTTGAATGACAAGACCAAGCGGATAGCCAGCGCAAGCCGCCCCAGCATAGGCCCAAGAGCCCGTAAAGCCGCTCGAAGTAGCAGCAGCCTTTTTATGTGAAAGCTCAGCCGCTGCCATACCAATCAGCATTTGAGGCCCAAATATTAGAAACCCGATCACAAAAAGCATCAATGAATCAAAGAGCACCGATGATATTGGCGCCCAGGCAAAAATTCCTATTGCCAAACAGATAAAGGTGCAAAAGAGAATATTTATGGGGCCACGCCTTCCCTGAAAGATTTTGTCAGAAGCCCAGCCTGCGACTAAACTACCAAAAAAGCCGCCAACTTCAAACCACATCACAACACCTCCGGAACCTAGCTGCGTGTAGCTTTTCTCTTCTACTAAATAAAGAACAGTCCAGTCATTTACTGCCTGTCGAATCACATAAACAAAGAAGTAGCTACAAGCTAAAATCCAGATAAAAGGATTTTTAAGCACATGCTCTAAAAGAATTTCCCTGACAGAAAGCTCATGTTCTTCTTCGTTACGCGATTTTTTATCAGGATAGTCATTTCGAAAACGCTCAATAGTAGGAAGCCCGAGTGACTGAGGAGTATCTCGAAGGCGATTTATCAGATAAAAGCCGACACAGATACAGATAGCGCCTGTAAAGATCATCGCCGATCTCCAGCCATATATTCCAGCTATAAAGCCAACTACAAGTGGAATAATAGCGCCACCAATATTGTGTGAGGTATTCCAGAATGACCACCACCTTCCCCTTTCTGAATGGGAGTACCAGTGGGTTAAAAGCCTTGCGCAGCCCGGCCAGCCAAAGCCCTGAAACCAGCCATTTAAGCCCCAAAAGAGAGCAAATAGAACAAGCGTAGAACTAAGGCCAAAAAATATATTTGCAATTCCTGTGAGAATAAGCCCTACAGACATAAAGTAGCGCGGATTAGACCTATCGCCAATAATGCCATTCATAAACTTGCTAAGGCCATAGGTAATAGCCATAACGCTTCCTAAAATACCAAGCTCACCCTTAGTAAGGCCAAGGTCCTGCATAAGTGATGGCATGGCAAAGGTAAAGCTTTTACGGGTAAAGTAGTAAAACGCGTAGCCCACAAACATCGAGTAAAATATGCGCAAACGCCAGTATTTATAGGAATTTTTCAACTCCTCACTATCGCGAACCTCTTCAGCATGAGGCGCAGGTTTAAAAATGCTAAAAAGTGACATTCCGAGTACCCTTGAGTTTAATTCGCAGTAAAGAAAATTCCGCGATTTAAGTCAAAGACAATAACCGAACTTTGCAAAAAATGCATGTGTTTGTTAATTCACCACAGAGTCACTAAGACCTCAGAGAGGTTGTGAAAAAATAGCCGTTTAATGCCCGAAGGGTCCTGGAGTGCGGGGCAGTATGCACCGCTTTTAATTTGGCCGTAAACCATAACATCGATAAGGTCCGATCATTCAATAACCCTCACGCT
>JAYRNE010000027.1:0-2202 GCA_041912355.1 Chlamydiales bacterium | reverse complement strand
GTTGCTGCTTCCCAGATATTGGGCAGGTAAGTGCAGCATCTGGCTTTGTCACTACAGCTAACACCCCTCTTCATTATAACCACTATGTTCGGGAAGCTTCTAGCAATCTAGTATCAATATATCCACGCTATCAGGGTCAAAGTGAGTGGCCCTACACATCGCGCATGAACACCCTTATTCGCACAAGCATTGAACTTACTCTAGCTCCTGGTACTCGTGCATTACAAAAAGTGCTGCTTTTAGATTTTGCGCTTCAAAATATGCGCAATATGATTGCTCACCATCCTGCCACCTCAATTGAAAGGGAAACCTTTTTACAGCTTGAACATGCAATACAAAGGGATGACCCGCTCTATCCTGCCCACGTAGCTTTAGTCACCCTTTTAAGACATAAAGCAAAAGAGAAAGGCATCCATATTGAACCACCAGATTTTGATGAACAAGCTTCAATTACTATCCCTGCCCCACTTAGCGATCTTGGTGAGGTTAACGAAGAAACTGCTCCAAGCCTACTCGTAAAGCAACAAACCGCTCTTGCAGTATGGCAAGAAACCAATTTTGTTGATGAATATGAAAGGCGCTTATATCTAATTAATGAATGCTTAAATCAGTGGAAGCGCTATCCAGAAGTGGTTTTAGTGCCTGAGGTAGTTCGCTCTATGAACACGCTCCTCATACCAAATTCAGCCCTATTCGGCAACGTGCCACTACGTTGTAATAGGAGCTATCCTGATGCTCTAAGAGAGATATATCAGCAAGTTCTTATTAAGGCTGAGGCTGAAGGGTGCACCAAAAGTTCTGATATTGCTATACGCTGCCTCCAACAGCTTTGTAGTTTTATGGATATCGCTCGGCAGCAAAGGGGCTATGCTGGTGAAGGCTGCGAACTCTATGTAGAACAGCTTAGCGCCATTCTAAAACTATTTATCGGTAAGCGCTACCTTCCCATCCCTACATTAAAGGACGGCATTCATACGTTAATTGATGCTGTACTTGCTGACATCCCAGCAAGGCATGAGTTAGTAGAACTATTCTTTCAGGTAATTAAAAGCAATACGCCTAAGGAAGAGACAGATTCAAAGTTTGTACACCTTTGCTTCTCTATGGCCACTAAAACTGTCAGGGTATTTGAACAAGATAATTCCCTTTCTTCTGAGGAAGCTCTTGCAAAAATCAGGACCCTTATTGAGCTCTATAAGAGCTGTGATTGTGGTTTGAGTCCCCTTCTACGAAATAAAATATTTGAAATTATAGCAAATTCACTTCAGTACGTAGCACCAGATAGCAAGTTAACTGATTGTATTCATAAAGTCATCGAGCTCTTTGTTAATCCAAAAGCAGTCTCTTCTCTCAAAGGCATGCCGGCACTACAGGGAGCTATTTTCAAACTTGCAGAACAAGACCCTCAGGCATGTTTGACTCTTATTAACACCTACCTTCCCCGCTTAAAAACCTATAAGGCTTGTGAAGGATACGCTGAACTCTGCAAATCCCTTAATGGTTCCCTCGCGAAATATGGCTTCACAAGCAATAAAAAAGGGACATAAGGGTTTTTAGCCTAAGCTACAGTTCTTTTCCGGTCGAGGAGGCAAAAGATGACCGGCGTAACGTAGAGCGTCAGAAGCTGCGAAAAGAGGAGGCCGCCACAGATTACAAGACCAAGGCCCCGACGCATTTCGGCACCTTCGCCAAAGCCGATTGCTATGGGAATAGCGCCCATGATGGCAGCAAGTGTTGTCATCATAATCGGTCTAAAGCGGGCAATTGAGCCTTCAATGATGGCATCGTGGGTCGATTTTCCTTGGGACTTTGCCTCTAGCGCATAGTCTACCATCATAATGCCATTCTTCTTGACGATGCCAAGCAAGAGCAAAAAGCCAACGGCACTAAAGATTGAAATAGGCTCTTTAAATAAAAAGAGGGTTAAAATGCCCCCAAGGCCAGCAAAGGGTAAAGAGGAAAGTATCGTTATCGGGTGAATAAAGCTTTCATAGAGTATGCCAAGCACGATATACATCACAATAGCCGCTGCCAAAAAGAGCATGAGTGTTTCACCCATAGCATTGGCAATGCGCTTACTAGAGCCTGATAAATCCCCTTTTACCTGCTTAGGCAAGACCTTAGCTGCCACCTCTTCAACCTTATGTAGGGCATTTGTTACCTTCACGCCATTGGCAACAGAAAACATGATCGTGGCAGAGG
>JAYRNE010000026.1:0-3768 GCA_041912355.1 Chlamydiales bacterium | reverse complement strand
CCAAAAAGACAAAGGACGAAGGACAACAAGAACCTTATTGTTGTCCTCCGTCCTTTGTCTTACGTTAGGAGAATATATGAGTTGGTTAGGTGAAATAGGTGCTGTATTTAATGATGTTGTTGGAGCTAGGGTTATGCCTGATGCACGCTATCAGCGAGCAGCACAGGTTGCTGATAAGGCACAAACTCAACTAAATCTGGCTTTAAGTCAGGCAAAAACTTTGAGAACGGCTGCTGTTGCCTTAGGCGTTATTAGCACATTCAGCGCTGCTGCATTACGCTCCGATTTCACGGGTTATGTAGCAATAGGTTCAATTATATTGATTGGCACGACACAGGTTCTTGTAAGTGCTGCTGAAAATTCGCTTGCTGCTATTGACGCTGTTCGAAAGCAGCACAAGTTATAACTTTTAAAGAATCAAGAGGATGAAGGAGAGGAATACCCCTTATTGCTTTCCTTTTATCCTTTATCCTTTATCCTTTAAAAAATCTCCATGCAACCCATAGGGTATGTGATGCGGAACCTCAGCTCTGCCAAGCTCTTTAAAGCGCTTGGCATCAAGCACGAGCAAAAAGGACTTTTTGCTTTTTGTGTCTAATACGTTAGCCATCACAACGCCATCATCTTCTTTCTGGCTTTCTGAGTTCTGAACAAAGATAGGCTCATCGGCAAAACAGCCCTCTTCTGACCAACTAAGGAAGGCTCTAGTGTTGGTATCAACCTTTACAAGGCCGCGCTTTTTATCACTTGAAATGTCATAGCCATATACATAGGTGTAGGGCTTGCCATTATAGCGTTCATTGATGTGTGGCATTTCTATCGTAGGGCCAACGACCTTTTCGTGAACCTTTTTCAGCTCTAGGTCAATTTTGTAGCGAACAAAGCGGCCAAGATCGTCGTTATTGCAATCGTTGAGGTCAATAATCGAGGTAAATGATGAGCCATCTTTATATCCAGATAGGTCAATGTATATGCTGTTTTGATGTTCAAAGCTGTTGATGTGATGCCAGGCAAAGATAGGCTCTGCAAAGTACTCGCCGTCAATAGACCCACTTTTTTTGTTGATGAGCAGTATGCGCATCTTTTGATCATCTTTCCATTTGTAGTGGCTTGCTGGATTTTCGTCCTTTAGGAAGTCTTGGGGTGTTATAAAAAGTGGAAATTCCACAAAAATTAGATAGGTTGCCGTCATAGCAAAGCTATGCATGTAAGCTGGCTCTTTTACAGGTATTTCAGCGATAACTCCACGAGTTTTTGTTCCCTTTTCCATGCTGTAGATAACATATTTTGCCTCTGGGACAAAATGCACTTGGTAGTTATAAATATCGCCACTTACAGGGTCTATGTGCGGATGTGCACACTCCCAAATCTTCGTTGTGGGCAGAATATCGACGAAGCGAAAAGGCCCTTTTGTCTCTAATGTCTTTTCATCAAAGATAACAGGAAGCGGTATTTCGGTGAGGGCAACATAGCTATCTGCAAATTTTGCGATGCTAACGTTTGCATTAGGGATAAAATTTGCCTCTTTCTTCTCGCTAGTTTTTTTAAGTTCTGTAAAATCTAGGCTCTTCTCTTTTACCATAGTATGGTACTGGGAACTCTGCAAAAAGCGATTTTTGTACGTTACCTTTCCAGATGCAAATTGAAAGCTATGAAGCATCGCTAGACCATCAACCCAGTTGGATACATACTTATCGCCCACATTAAAGAGTGCTGGCCCATTTCTAATAAAAGTACCGCTTAGCCAAGAAGGAATTTCTCCCGTTGTCTTTAAGACGGTCTCTTTTGTTTCTTCAGTTAAGGATGTAAGACCTAGAGGTCTATCCCCTTGGAGGAGACTTGTCGTTGAAAGAAGTAGTGCAAGTAAGAATTTCATAATCCCTTCGAGTTCACAGATCTTTATCTTGTAAGTGCCCGAAAGGAAGATTAAGATCAAGAGCCTTTTGTAAAAGGCTCTTGATTAAGAATTCCTATCTTCGGATGATTTCATCAAGCTGCAGCTGCCAGAGGGATAGGGGGAGCTTCTGTAGGTTGAGTTTTTTGTGGCGCTGGATGCTCTTCTGAATTTGGGTAACAATAGAGCCTTTTTTTGCGAGTTTTTTGGCAAGGCCTAGTTTCTGTAGGAATTTTGCGTTCTTTTGTTCCCATGGATGGGCCTCGTTGATTTCAAAGAGCATCTGCTTTTGCGTTTGTACAAGCTCTGCAGATGTAGATCCACCAGGTTTTGTAATCCAGACATCAGATGCCTTGTCTATCTCGGCCATTTCTTTTTCTTCTAAAAAGCCGAGGGTGTGAACGTGGACTTTGCCCTTTGCAGGAAAGGCATCAAGGTCTGCTTTCAGTTGAGCGTTTTTACCACAGACAACAAATACATGAAGCTCTTTTTTGAGTTTCTTTTCTTCGCGTTGTATGCGATTCAGAATGCTTTTTATGTCGTCTGAAAGGCCATTTTGTCCCATGGCAAGTTTGACGACATGGGCATTATGAGGCACCTGCAGCTTGTCGCGAATAGCATTTTTTTCATTTTTCGTAGCTGGCGCAAAGCTTTTGCGAACGGGAAAATCAAGACGCTCAAGCTGTTTTTTGAGGGGCTTCTTCTTAAACATCGGATCTTTATCAAGCATTGCGAAATGCACAAGCGGTGTTTTTAGCCGTTTTTGCTCTTTAAGGAGGGGCATCAGTATTTTGTTAAAGCCGTGGTCAGTATGGACATAGGTCATCGGAATGCCAAGCATGTAGCTTATATAGGCAAGCTTTGGCTTGTGGTGGGCAACAGCAATGATATGGTCAGGTTCGAAGCTTAAAATATCGTGCCGAATATCGGCAAGGTACTTTTTATCTTCTATTTTTTGTGCAGCGTTTATCTGGCGAGTAAGCTTTCTTGCCTTTTCTGGGTCGTTCTGTTTTTGGTAAATTTCGGCGTAGATGTCCGCTTTTGTATAGCCGTTGATGGTCGGGGAGTAGCGGTTTTCTACTTCATCTACGTCAATAAGCTGTACCTTATGGCCCTTACTTTCTAGATAATTTCGTATAGCCATGGTGGGGGCTCTGTGGCCGCCGCCATAGGCGCCTGTAAAGAGTATAGAGATGCGCTTATGCTGGCTATGACGGTTAGATGACCACCCTCGTGCATTCTTTCGAAGATTAGTTATAAACTCTTGATAAGCTGTAGTAAATTTGCGATTCTTTTTTAGTTTTTTTATTCTTTTGAATAATAAGTTGTGATTGTAGTAATTACTTCCAATAAAAACGCTTTTTTCGCAAAGCCACTTTTTAAACACTTTTGCGGTTTTGTTTTTAAGCCGCACTTTTTTGGAAAGCTGATTATATTCTCGAACGATCTGATCGACCCGTTCAATGTCAGGAAGTTTATGTGCGAGCTGTTCGCGAAAGGAGGCAGATTTTGCCTCGCAATTAAAGAAAATGGAGCAGCTCGTGAGAAAAAGACAAAGTGATTTATTACGTGTTATCATGCTTACGAGTATCCCAGATGCTGTTTTTAATTACTAGTGTCCTTTTCGCAAAAAAGAAATCTTTTGTCAAGAGGGAAAAAGCAATTGTTGTATAAATTTCACCACTGAGTCACTGAGTTCACTGAGATTGTTGAGGGCAGAGAGCTTGTGAAAAAATGCACAAGAGCTGCACTTTTTGGAGTGCGGGGCGGGGGGGCGCCGCGTGTAAAATAGGGCCCCCACGGGAGTGGGAAGGGAGGTTTAAGCCGAAAATTATATACGCGCGTTTTGCGACTAAGCACGGGACAACGGGGGT
>JAYRNE010000025.1:0-1746 GCA_041912355.1 Chlamydiales bacterium | reverse complement strand
TAGTAAGAGGTTTTATGTATGGAGGTTTGCGAAAAGGACTGAATAAATATGCAGCAGCACTTATAACTAGTGCTTTATTTGGCATTGCTCATTTACAGGCTGGTTTTGGCTCTCCCTTGTTATGGGTAGCGGCAATCGACACATTTGTCTTGTCGTTGGTGCTCATTTATTTAAAAGAAAAGACCGGTAGCCTAGCCGCTTCAATTGGTCTCCATATGCTTAAGAACACCTTGGCTTTTTTGAGCCTATTTGTGTTTGCAGTGGGCTAACGTTAAAATTCATATTTAGTATGAGATTTAGATATATACTCAGCTACAATTTGCCGACCCTTGGTCGTACTATTATTTAATTTTTTTAATGTTTCATTTTACTTACTAAGAGCTAAACAAGAAGGAAGATTAAGATGAGGTTGTCAAAACTTTTTGGAAAGACGTCTAAAACAGAAGGATCAGACTATAAAATTTCGTCACATAGATTATTGGTACAAGGGGGGTTTATTCGCGAGTCAAGCGCTGGAAGGTATTATCTGTTACCCCTAGGTCTAAAGGTGCACGAAAAGATTACAAATATCGTGCGTAAGCATATGGATCGGGCTGGAGCACAAGAACTAGTTATGCCGGTATTACATCCCTTGGAGCTTTGGAAAGAAACAAATCGCACAACTACGACGGGTTTTGAACTAATGAAGGTAACAGATAGACGGGGTGCTGAATTTGCCTTAGGAGGAACAGCAGAAGAAATGGCCGTTGATTTGGTCAGAAAGTTTAATATTAGTTACAAAGATTTGCCATTTAATATCTATCAGTTTTCGATGAAGTTTAGGGACGAAATGCGGGCTAGGGGTGGCTTGTTGCGCGTTAGAGAATTTGTGATGAAAGATGCCTATAGCTTTAGTACTGAGGAGCAGTTTAAGGAAATATATCAACAGATGTGGGATGCTTACGTGGCAATATTTGAAGAACTTGGACTAAAAGTGAGTGTAGCGGCAGCGGACAATGGGTATATAGGCGGAGAATACTGTCATGAATTTATTGCAGAGAGTTCCATAGGGGAAAGTCGGTACTTTGTGGACGAAAGTAGCGGATATGCTGCTCACGAAGATGTAGCCAAGTTTTCGGTTCCTAGTATGAATATTAATGATGAACTTTTGCCGCTACAAGAGATTGATGCAGTGCGAGGCACTACCATGGAGGACGGTGTTAAGCTGCATAATTTGCCTTTGTGGCAGCAAATCAAAGACGTACTATATTTTGACGAAGCCACTAAGCAGTACGTTCTGGCAGTTATTCGTGGAGATTACGACGTAAATGAGACAAAGTTGATGCATGCTGCTGGGGTATGGGATTTGCGCTCGGCTACAGAAGAAGAAATTCGAGAGGACCTAGAAAGTGAGCCAGGATTTTTGGCGCCAGTTAATTTTGTAAAAGCCGGCATTAAGACCGGCCATAAAGTAATCGTGGTTGCAGATGTGTCTCTTAGGACAATTAAAAATGCTTATGGAGGGTCTAATAAAAAAAACAGGGATTACTTGAATGTGAATATTGAGCGAGATTATACCCCAGACATTGAAGCAGATATAGCGTTGGCTCAAAATGGCTTTGTTGGCGAAAGAGGTGGCAAGCTTATAGAAAAACGAGGTATAGAAGTAGGCAATATTTTCCAGCTTGGATATCACTACAGTAGCTTAATGAAAGGTGCAGAATATACTAGTGAAAAAGGTAAAAAAGAAAAATATTATATGGGTTG
>JAYRNE010000024.1:0-3571 GCA_041912355.1 Chlamydiales bacterium | reverse complement strand
TAGCTGATAAAGAGCTGTTTTGGGCACTTTTTTGTAAGGTTGTTACTGAAAATGGCAGCAAAGTAACCCCACAAAATTCCATAGGCTTTACACGCTCAGAAACTTCCGTATTATTTGCTGCAATGAAATATCCATTCCATGAGATAAAAAACGCAGTAGAGTCAATACGGCAATTATTTGAAAAGAACGCGACGGAAAAAAGAAACTTTACTATACTCGCGATAAAAAGAGGCGGCATTACTCTTAAAGAGCCATCCACTTCTGCTATAAAAGCAGATGGTCATGGAAGTATAATTAAAGAGCGTTATGTAGCATATATACAACCCACAATGGCATTGCTTGCAAAAGCTTTTGGAGCCAGCTGCGAAAAAATTAAAGTTACCCCGGAAATAATCTCGATTATATCAACAAAGAAAAAAGAGGTTGAAGGCTGGTCTATCAAGTGGAATAGCGAGGAACGCTACGTCTACCCAATTGATCCCTGCCAGACTTACAAAAGTCCCGACATGCGTAAAGCGCTTTATGACATGTATAAAGACAAAGCCCAGCCAATGTGCGACTACAGCTTAGTCGCACATGATGGCACGGCACTTAAAGTGCATAGCCTTGTTTTAGCTATTTATGGAGGCGATGCCCTTAAGCTCGCGATGAACCAAATGAAAGAAGCTGCAAATAAAGCTATTACAATTCCTGATGCCTCTTCTCAAACAATTGCCCACCTCGCAGAATATCTCTACAGAGGCCCCGCAGCCCTAGAACCCGAAAGCCTAAGAGGCCAAGAAATAGACATTATAAGCCTTTTTGCCATTGGCCACCGCTACCAAATTCCCGGCCTCGTAGACAGCTGCACAAACGTCATTCTGGCAACATCATCTGTTAAAGACATAGAATCAGTCATGGACATTGCAGCCACCTACAAAAATGCAAAACTTGCAGAACTCGGCCTCCACCTAATTAAGCAAGACAACGCCCCCCCAAAACCACAAGAAGTGCAAATCCAATCATTACCCCATGATCATGAAGATTTATATGGAGTAGATTAACTTCCCGCTGCCGATGAACCAACACACCCTTTATATAGGCCTTGTTAATAGTGTTTTTGACTGAAAATAACCAACTCTCTTTTTAGATTGAAAAAAGCAAACTTGTGTGACATAAGTGTAAATATGAATCAACCTGTTTGCATTAAAGATGATGGCTATATTTTGCAAAGTCCGGGCTCACAAGCGGACCTAGACGCCTATCATGCTATTCGCTTTGAGCAAATTCATATGCGCTATTGCCCAGAATGGGTATATGATCCTCACGATCCAGAAGAAGCAGGAAATTTGCCCCTTGTTTTGAAGAAAGAGGGCTCGCTAGATGTGCTTGGCACCATACGCATAGATATGCTTCCTAATAACGAAGCCTCCTTTCGCTGGATTGCCATTCATCCGGATCACGTAAAGAAGGGCCTTGGCACAAAAATGGTTCAGCTTGCTGAAAGCTATGTACGAGGCTGCAAAAGAGGCTGCATTCGCATTCCAGCCACCAGCCAAACCCTTGCCTTTGCAAGCCGCCTTGGCTTTAAAGAGGAGCCTTGGGCCGATATGCCAAAAGAAGACTGCATGATTGCTGTTGCCAAAGTGTTGTAAAGAACAGCCTCTTATCAGCGTCTGGATGTTTCTTGCGGCGAAAAGAACATAATCCTTTTGTAGCAGCATATTTTCTGATCCGAATGGGAATATGAAGAGTTTCTTTTATATTTCGGCCTAACCTCGTTGCCTTTTGCGACATTTGAACACCATATGTATGAAAAAAAACATTTAATTTACCCTTTGACTAAAACCCCAGTATTATGTAATAATTTTATTTCAAAAATGACGAGGTAAAACATGACACCATTTACTAATAAAAATATAGGCAATGCACTGCAAGTGCACGTAAATACAGATTCTCTAATAAAGCTATCTAGCGTATCGCGCGATACATATAGAATCTATAGACCTTGGCTCATGCAGCGAATGGTTATGCTATTTAACCTCGGACCAAACATCGCTATTGACAACCTTCGCACTCTTAACGATGTCTTGGAAAAATGTAATAGCATTATGTCGGCTCTACAAGAACGAATAACAGCTGAAACAGACGCAATTTATCATGATATGAATAATCAAAGAGAGCACTTTACACAACTAATGCATAGGGACTGTCTTGAGCCTATTCCAGATGGTAATGTGCTTGAGAGACGCCGAGCTTTGCGCAGAAATATTATTTGTATTTTCGGTATGCCTTTTGACGCTGAGACTCTCACATCCAGGATAGCAACTCAAGCGCTTCTTCACTTCTGGCTTTCAACTACTGAGCGAATACTCGAAAGCAATGATAACCCGCAAGATTTTCATACACGCATGTTCAATAGTGTCGCTAAGGCACGCACGTTCAATACTGTTGTTATTGGACGCATGTTGCGAAATGGCCATGTTTTGAGCGGGCAATTCCTACATGCCTGGAATAGATTTCTTCAAGAGTGGCCTGCTTTAAACGCAATAGAACAAGCTAAGTTGCTCACAACACTTTGCCCTTTCTTACTGAACATTGCACAAGAGGCTGCACATCCAGCATTGCCATTTATACAACAGTTTATAGGGAATGGCACCCATGGCTGGGCGCACGATGTGATGCGACAAGGCTTTGCCCACGTAGTTGAACCTGAAAAAGAAGATCCGCTTAGCAGAGAGAGAGGAATAGCAATTTTGAACGTATTTACTCATATTGCCAACCCCGGATCTCGATGCCAGCACAAGGCTGTCCTTGACGCTGATTGTGAAACTATTCAGCAATTGCTAAATTGTTCTACACAAGAGGCAATATACACGGTACGTCAGAATCACCTCCATGAGGACAGATTTATCTATATAAGAAATAATTTGGAGAGAATGACCCCGCAAGAACAGGTCGCAGTATTATTCAGTTTTCCCCTTGATAGCAGGCTCTATGTTGGTGGTGGTGGAGATTTCCCCTCATTACCTTCGTATAGGGCGCTGTTACGAGATGAAACACTAACCTGGGCCCACGAGGCAATACCACGCGGCTTCTCCAAATACATTGAACTTGAGAATGAAAAAATTGAGGGAACTCACACACAAGCAGCGAAAAATCAGCAGAGAAGAATTTATGAAATTTTTATTGGAATTGCTAATGGGCCAAAATCAAATAAAAATTTCGATAAAGAGTTCGCAGCTATCCTTCAAGAACTCGATCTAGATAAAAATAAGAAGTCGAAGAGAATTCATGGTTCGGAAGAAAATGCCAATCCCTATGCTGCATTTGAAAATAAGTTACGTAAAATGGGCAGGTTTTATATACAATCTGAAGAAAATCCGCTTATAGCTTCGCCTCATCTTAACTATTCAATACGCCCAAGTTCTGATCCAGACTCCTATGTAATAGGAATAATCACTGGCAAGGGAAGCGATAATAAGCCCATTATACGTAAGCTTCGCGTTAAAAAAATGGAATTTTATGACATGGCTATACAGTTGCCTAGCAAAAAAATTGCAGACGAAATACGTTCACGCCTAATTGCAGG
>JAYRNE010000023.1:0-6720 GCA_041912355.1 Chlamydiales bacterium | reverse complement strand
TTGGAGTGCGGGGCAGTTATGCACCGCTTTGGATTTAGCCAAATACGTCTGCAGCAACATAACTCCAAGCAGAAACCAGCTTTGAAGTTATTGAACTACAGGACTTTGGCATATATTAAAAGCGGTGCATAACTGCCCCGCACTCCAAAGCTTCGCTAGAAAAAAATCCGCTCCCGCAGTAGAGTATTAGGCTATGAAATACCTCTATTTACTCTTATTACTAAGCTGCAGCGCCCTCCAAGCCTCCCAAGTCGTTGTTATCACAGGCGCCTCGCGCGGTATTGGCTATTGTATTGCCGAAAGGCTTGCAAAGTCTGGATACACTGTTTATGCAGGCAAGCGTTCTACTTCTACTATGGACCATCTTGGCCCACTACAAGATACGTTTCCTGATAACGTTCATGTTGTTGATATCGACGTTACAAAGCAGGACGAGATTGATGCTGCTATAAAGACCATTATGGCAAAAGAGGCCCGCATTGACATTTTGGTGAATAATGCTGGCATTGAATACTGGGGCTCAATTGAAAACATATCAATAGATGAGGCCCAAAAGCTTTTTGATGTTAACTACTTTGGCCCGACACGCATGTGCCAGGCAGTTCTCCCTATCATGCGTAAGCAGATGAGCGGTAGAATCATCCAAATAGGCTCGCGCGGCGGCTTTAGGCCGGTTCCATCACTTTCTGTCTATTCAGCAACAAAATTTGCCCTTGAAGGCATCTCTGAAACTATGGCAACAACGCTAAAGCCCTGGAATATCTTAGTTTCGCTTATAGAGCCTGGCCCCGTTAAAACAGCGCTAGACTTTGAAGCGCCCTATGGCTCACACCTTGCAAAAGAAGAAGACCCCTACGCTGAAATCTTTGAACGCGTAGGCCTACTTGACCCTAACAGCCCCATCGCCCAAGAGCCAGAAGAAATTGCCTGTATCGTACAAGATGCCATAGAGGCAAAGTGCCCCCTCTTTCGCTATCAAACTACCGATGCCATTCGCCGCCAGGCAGGCTATCGTATGGTAGACATCACCGGCCTTTCCGGCGTTCACGAGTGGGATAAGATCCTCTTTCAGCGCGATGTGAGTGTGCAGCCTGCTTGTCCCTGTTCTAAAAAATAAACTTGATAAATAAGCTACCCTTTGTTATCTAACAGAGTTAGGGGAAAGTCCTAAACAAAGGGGTGCTTATCATGGAAAATAAAGACAAAAATTTACAGAATGCAAAAGAGCATTTTAAAAAAGCGTGTGAAAATGCGTGTGAAATGCTCTCGAATGCAAAAGAGCATTGGAAGGGCAAGGAAGAGGCCTGGAATGCCTGCATGAATGAATGGAAAGAGTGTGCAGAAAATTTAAAGAAAGCAACAGCTAATACCTGGTCGGGCGCTAAAGATGCGCTAGCTGATGGTGCTACTAGTGCACAAGAAATTATCGGTAAGTGGAATCAAAAAGCACGTGAGCATTTTGACAAACTACCACCAGAAACAAAAAATGCCTTTAAGAAGATGGCTGATAACCTCCATTCAGCCGCAGAGCAGCTTAAAATTGCCGCAAAAAGTGCCAGCTATTCTGCTAAGGATACTCTCACATATGCTGCAAACCGCGCTATGCATGCTACTGAAATTCTTAAAGAAAAGGCAGAAAGTGAGCTTAAACATGTTCCTCAAAAGGCACAGTGGGCATTAAAGTCTGCGATATCAGATCTTAATCAGATTACAAACGACTTTAAAAAAGCCTCAAGTTCTGCGATTTCAGAGTCGATGGCAAAAGCCAAGGAAAAATTTGTGGTGGCTGCTAATAATGCAAAAAGTGCCTGCCAAAAATTTACTGCCCAAAAAGAGCTGCAAGATCTGCCTCCAAAAGCAAAAGCTGACTTTGCAAAGGCTATAAATGACCTTAAGTCTGCCTTAGACGAGCTTCACAAGGCTGTTTCTTCGAAGTAAAATTTTGGAGTGCGGGGCAGTAATGCCCCGCTTTTAATTTATGCCAAAGTGTTTCAGCGGCAATGGGCTCTAAATAGGATATAGTCGAGGTTGCGTTAGTGTTTATAAGACAATCGACTTCGGCAAAATCTAAAGCGGTGCATTACTGCCCCGCCAGAAGGCTTCGCCTGATTGATTAATGCGCTGCAGCGTGCTGTTCAGAACCTTTAACTTTCTTACATAAAAATACTACGGGTATCATAAGTAAGAAGAGCCATGCTCCCAGCCAGATAATGTCGTTTGTGGCGAGCATGTAGGCCTGTTGTTCTACTTGCTTATCTAGTAGCATGTTCGTGACATCAGTCGTATACTTAGGGTCTAGTTCATTTAGGTCGCTATAGAACTGAAGGGTGTTTTGGCGGTAGGCAGTTGTCGCCTCAGTAAGTCGTGCATGGTGGAAAATTTCTAGGCGCGACCAAATTTGTATTGATAGCGATGTGCCAAAGCCGCTTCCTACCAGTATTCTAAGAAAATTAAAGAGGCCTGCAGCTGATGCGTAGCGCTCTTTTGGAATTTCGCCAAGAGAAAGCTGGACTAGGGGTAAAAAGAAAAGCACCACACCAAAGCCCTGTAAAAACCTTGCAAGCATGACTTGTTCAATTGTTACCTGAGTGGTGAAGGTAGCTTGGTAAAAATACCCTAGCGCAAAAAGTAAAAAGCTTGTGCTTGCGCATACTCGTAAGTCAAAGCGCTGCATGTTCTTTCCTATCCATGTGGCAAGAAAAAAGGGTATAATTCCTATGGGCGCAACAGCAATTCCTGCCCAGTAGGGCGTGTAGCCCTGTTCTGTTTGCAGCCAAAGAGGCGTTGTTACAGTGGATGCAAAATAGATTAAATAGCCCACAGTAATGGCGAGGGTGCCAAAGGCAAAGTTCCTATTTTTAAAGAAGGAAAAGTCTACTATGCGATACTTCTGAAAGCGATTCCAAATAAAAAAGTAGATTAGAGCTACAATAGAGATGATTGTCAGGGCGATGATTGTGTTTGACTCAAACCAGTCTAAATCCTTGCCCTTATCAAGCATTACCTGCAGGCACCCAACACCAAGTCCCAGTAAGAATAGCCCCATCCAGTCTATAGGGTGGCGGACAATCTCACTCTCATGATTTTTTAAATAGAGCCAAACTACAGCTGCAGAAAATAGGCCTATTGGCACGTTGATAAAGAAGATCCAGGGCCAGGAGTAGACATCTGTAAGATACCCACCCACAATAGGTCCTAAAACTGGTGCTACAACTACTACTGTGCCCCAAAATCCAAGGGCAGCTCCCTGCTTTTCAGGAGGGTTAACTGCTACGATAAGGCTTTGTGAAAGCGGGATGAGCGAGCCTGCTACTGCTCCTTGCAAAATACGAAAAATTACTAAGCTAGTAAGGCTTGATGCAAGCCCGCAAAGAAATGACATAAGTACAAATAAGAGCACCGAGCCTACATAGAGTCTAATGCGCCCAAAATAGTCTGAAAGCCATCCCGTAAGGGGTAGGACTATCGCATTACTTGCTGCAAAGGAGGTGATAACCCATGTGCCTTCATCTGCAGAGACATTTAAATTGCCGGCGATGTAGGGAATGGCTACGTTTGCAATAGAAGTATCTAGCACCTGGATGAAGGTGCCAAGCCCTATGGCTATATTGAGAAGGATAAGGTGCCATCC
Source organism: Chlamydiales bacterium (assembly GCA_041912355.1). Classification (GTDB taxonomy): domain Bacteria; phylum Chlamydiota; class Chlamydiia; order Chlamydiales; family FEN-1388; genus SZAS-7. The sequence goes on along the minus strand of JAYRNE010000023.1, from coordinate 3,089 downwards.
TTTAAAGCATGTCATCTATAAGTGCATCCATTATGTTATTAACGTCTTCAAGGTGTATATTATAGACGTTTGTCGTGGCAATAGGCTTTATTGATGGCACTTGGCTGAGTATAGGTAGATTCTGGTTAGTAATATCAACGGTGACCTCGGCTGAGAGGCCAAGTCTTGTGGGGAACCGTTTAACAACATCGGGATTTAGGCTAATGCGTACAGGAAGCCTCTGGACGATTTTAATCCAGTTTCCAGTTGCATTTTGGGGAGGAATTATAGAAAAGACGCTTCCTGTTCCAGATCCGATTCCTATAACATGGCCGTCATACTGCACTTTAGAGCCGTAGATATCAAGTTCAACTGTTGCAGGCTGGCCTACGCGCATGTAGGTAAGCTGTGTCTCTTTAAAGTTTGCATCGACCCAGACATAGTTTGTGGGGATTATTGCCATCATATTTGTTGTGTGCGAAACCCACTGTCCCACGTTCACCGTACGTTGCGCAATGTATCCCCTTGTCGGGGCCACAATTCTGCAGTGCTTAAGGTTGTAGTAGGCCTCACGTACAGCTGCCTTTTGCTGCTCGATAAGAGGGTGGTTGCGAATTTTTGTGGTGCCAGCAGCATCGCGAGCTACTTTTAGTGCAAAGCGTGCCTGCTTTAATGAGGCCTTTGCGCTCATAAAGGCATCTTTTGTGTGGACAAAATCTTCCTCGGAGATGGCTCCTGTGCCATGTAATGGGAGGCGAGTTTTATAGTCGTAGCGCGTTCTTAATACCTCAATTTTTTGGATCTTCAGAGTAGCTAGCGCTACCTTTACCTCGTCGTAGAGCTGCTTAACCTGCAGTACTGTTGAAGCAAGTGTTGCAAATTCTTTTTCGTAGATGGCTTGATATTCAGTGGAATCTAGCTCTACAAGAAGCTGACCTTCCTCTACAAGGTCTGTATCGTCAGCATAAAAGCCGATTACTGACCCAGGAACGCTGGAATTAATATTTATTAAATTGCCATTTGCATAGGCATCATCGGTTGATTCATAAAAGCGAAAATGAAAAAACCACAAAAGAAACCAAATAAGTCCTGTAAATACTACTGCTGCTGTAAACCATAAAACTGCCTTTCTTCGCTTATGGTTCGGCGTAGCTTCCGGAGGGCTTTGAGATGTAGGTGTGGGCTCAGTCATAAATATAAAGTATAATTTAAGCCCAAACTACTGGTTTACAGGTAAAACGGCAATAAAAAAGGACATAGGACTAAAGGACAAGAGTAAGATTAGGATCAAGATCAAGAACCGCTAACTTTTATCGTTCTATCGTTTTAATCGTTGAAGGTTAGCAATTCTTGATCTTAATCTTGGGCTTTTACACGGTCTTTGTGGTAATAATTACCGTGCAAGCAACTCCATCGCCGCATCCGCAGTCGGTAAGGCCTGCGCCGGAGATGGCAGTAATGCCAATTTGGGTGGGTTCTAGTGCTAAAATCTCTGCAAGCTTTTGCTGCATCTTAGGAATAACTTCTTGAAAGTGGGGGCGCTTAGCTTCTAAGGAGATCGCTACGTGGGTAATTTTTTGGCCTTTTAGGGTTTTAAGGGCCTCTTTGAGGTAGACTTCGCTGTCGGTGATGCCATCGCGCGTGCAAAGGTGTATGGCTATATCGCTAAGTATGGGTATGCAAGTAATAGAAGTAATGGCGTTACAGAGGGCGTGATAGACGACATCGCCATCTGAGCGAGACTGAAACCCTGGAATATCATCAAAAATTAAGCCGCCGATGATGCAGGGCTTAGTGGATTCAGGGGATAAAAAACGGTGTGAGGTTTGGCCGATTCCTGTACGAAACATACTCTTATAGAAAGGAGCAAGTTGTTTCTTGCTCCATTAAAAATTTTTCTAGATTATAGGCCGTGTTGGGTAACTTCTACGTAAATATTCCACAATTCTTGTTCGATTCTGCCATGGCGAATTGAGGAGATAAGTTCGCGCTTTACGGTGCGAAGATCCTTCTTTGGGGTAAGCTTGCGTACTAAATCTTTGTCGCCAACAGAGCGGGCGATTTGGAGGATGTGGTCGATATCATTTTTTGTAAGAACGATATGGTCTTTTTTCTTGCGTGAGCCGCGAGCCGCTCTTTGCTTCGGGGCAACAGTTGTTGGGCGATCAGCATCGGTAATAAACTTTTTAATCATCTCAGCAAGGGTTCCAGCTGCTTGAGTCTTCATCTTACGCAGGGTAAAATGGTGCATATAGCCGCCTGATGTCATTGGAAGGTATCGGCAGAGGTCGTTTTCTTTTTTGCCACCAACTTTTTTGATTGCTTTTGTGATAAGGTCTTCGAGATCTCTTGATGAAGTTGCGATCATATCGCTATGTTTTACTGACATTGGGTTGTCCTTTCTTTTTTTGTTTTCAAAAATAAATTCCCTTTAATCCCTCGAAATTTACAGTAAAGAACACTTTAAACCACGGAAAACAATCAGAAAATAAAGAGTTCCCCTCTCTTCTTTTTCGGTGGTCTTTGCCGTAAATTTTACCAAAGCGCGTACCAATACGTGCTTTGAGGATTTTTGTTGGGCATATTTATTGTCATTTGGTGGTTTATTGTCAATCTTAATTGTTTTATATGTGAATTCGCGGTAGAATAAACACATAGATAGATGAGATTAGGATGAACAAGATTTGGCCTTTGGCCCTAGCCATAGCATTATTTGTACTTTTCATAAATAGCTGTACCTTTACAAAGGATAGCCCCAATTCCTCAAAGCTGCACGAGTGGATGAAGGACAATGGGAAGTTGAAGGTGCTCTGTACAACAGCGATGATCAGAGACCTTGTTCAAGAAGTTGGCGGAGACGATATCGATAGCCTCACTCTTATTCAAGGAGAAAGTGATCCACATTCATACCAGCTTGTTAAGGGCGATGATGAAAAATTAGCTCGTGCTCATGTATTATTTTATAATGGACTTGGCCTAGAGCATGGTCCAAGTCTATCAGAACGGTTGAGAAATAACCCTGCGGCTCATTCTATAGGTGATTTTTTAGCCAAAAAGCGCTCCCAGGATATTATTGTATATAATGGAAGCGTTGATCCCCATATATGGAT
>JAYRNE010000022.1:0-4769 GCA_041912355.1 Chlamydiales bacterium | reverse complement strand
TTTTTTTTTTTTTTTATTTATTACAACCTGTTTTTGTTTGTGTTTTTTTTCGCTATTACAACTATTTTTTTTTTTTAATTTTTTTTAGGGGTCAATACCCCCCCCCCACTCCAGATATTCCATAAATACATTTGCATTAAAACCCCTATTATGATATCATAATTTTTTTTAATTTGAGGCACATATGATTAGTTTCGAGAAAGCTCAAAGCTCTCCCCCTCTTTTAGCAGCGATACAAGAACAACCCGCTTTAAAAGCACATGAAATTAAGGTAGCGAGCATCTTCAAGCGAATCATTTCAAGCTCCCTTGTAAGGACTGTTGCCTTGACATGTGCGGGCATTGCAGCGTCCATTGTTGCTTGGCCTCTTATTGTGCCAGCAATTGGCGCATTAGGCACCTATATTGCCCACGAGCGAAAGCGCCTTGCCTATGAAATAACCCTCGCCTTTGGTTATATCGTTAACAAGCTACAGCCTCAAAAAGTGGCCGTTTATGACAAAATTTCTGAAATGGTCTATCTCGGCAGAATCCCGCTTAAAAATGACAATGATCACAATAAACTTGTTGCTGAAGGTATTGGATGCGTTATAAGCGTGGTCGAAAAATTTGAAAATCACGAGCTCGGCATCCTATCAGACCCCGTAACGCCTGAAGACTGGAAAAGCCTTGGCATAGAGCATTACCAGATAGAAACACCCGACTTTAAGCCCCTTAAACGAGAGTCCTACAAAGAGGCTATCGCCCACGCCGAATCTGCCATCGCAAGTGGCAAAAAGGTCTACATCCACTGTAAAGCAGGGCGTGGCAGAAGCGCTGCCGTAGTAGTTGCCTTACATGCTAAGAAATACCCTCAACGCTTTCCTACGGCCGAATCCGCAGTCTCCCATGTAAAGGCATGCCGCCCACACATAAGCTTACGCACAAAGAAGATCGAAAGCATTAAGGACTATTTACAAAACGCCTAATCATCACACTTTGTATAGGTAAAGGTACTTTCAGGGATGAGCTCTTTGAGGTACTTAAAGAAAGCTTCTGGCTCACCACGTACAGCTTTAGCAGCAATTGTAAGATAGCGCACCTTATCAGGAATGACAATAGGGTTTATCCCAAGATAACGAAGCAGTATACTATTCATAACAAGGCGTGCTAGCTTGCCATTATTTCTATGGTAAGGGGAAATTCTGACGATCTCTGTGTGAGCAAAGCTTGCAATGTAGATAAAGTCCTCCCCTTTTTCAATGAGAAGCTGCAACTTTACAGCAAACCTTTGCATTTCTTCATCAACCTTTTCAGGATAGGGTGGAAAGTAGGCACCAGCTTTTTTCCAAATTACAACTTCATGCTCAGTAAGGTTTCTGGAGGCTTTTTTAAAATCTTCAAAAGTACTCATGAAAAGCCTAAAGTCACTTTCTGAAAGGACGCTCTTTGCACTGTCAATAATATAAGGGGGCTGCAATATCCTTCTAGAAGTCCTATAAAAGCCTGGCGTTTGTTGTTGAGAATCGGGAAGGTTTGAAGAAAGGGCGATATGAATTGCATCAAAAATTTCTATTGTAGCATTCACACTCTCTATAAAGGCTAAAGGATTTTTTAAAATTAAATCTTCCGCTTGAGCTTGCGCTTCTTTGTAATTTTTTAGCACCTGAGGATTCATCGAAAAATACATATCTTCATGAAAAACACCGCCGGCCATTTGGGGCTCAAAGCTATCCAGGTTTGAAATTATAAGGTTTGTGTGACGGTCCTTAAGCGCCTTTGAAACTCGCTCATCACACCAATTTGGCTCATCGCTTTTTTCGCCAAGAGAACAGGCTGCCATTCCATCCTTAGTAAGCATAACCCCTGGATGCATCATAAGCGCATTATCTAAAGGGAACGCTCTTGCACTATCTATCGGCATATAACGAAGAATTGCCCCCTTTACTCTATTCCACAGTATCACCCCTCGAAGATACTCTGCAAAATGAGCAGCATTATCCCATACTATAGCTTGCCGAACAGCATTTATATAGGGTTTTTGTGATGGAAAAATGACAGGAGGTATACCAGCATAACGAACGAGTATTGCATTTAATAAAAGCCTTGCAAGCCTCCCATTTGCCGTTGTGAAGGGATGAATAGCAACAAGTCTTATATGGACAACAGCTGCTAGGTCAACAGGATCGATATTGAATGCAATTGAGCCGCGAAGAAAATTTGCAAACGCCTGCATATAGAGAGCAATATTAAGTGGCTCTATAGGTATATGAAAGCCCTCTTTTTTCCAAGTTGCTCGCTCTTCGTTAGAGGCAAATGATAACTCTCGAAAGCGACCAGGCAATATGTTACCCGCTTGCTCCTCTACACGGAGACTTTTAAGGTACTTGCTGATTTCACTGTCTATGCCCTCTAAAGAATTTGCAGGATCTTCTGTTAAGAGACGATGGACGTTTTTAAGATATTCGATGATTTCAGCCTCGCTTTGTTCAAAAGGAGAGGCCTCCTGCAAGAAGGTTTTTTCTACGTAGTCAACAGCTCTTTCGTAGCGCTTGCCATACCTATGGTCTACAAAGTAATTTATATTTCGAACAAGGCCTTCGATTAGAGTGTTGCCTGAACTATATCCTAGCGGCTGAACTGGCAAAGAATAGTTAGGCGGATTCGTTTGAAGATACTTCAGCGCAAGTTCGTGGCATTGCTCCTTTGTTTCTAGGCGACGCTCTGTATCCACGCTCATCGTATGTTCGCGCGTCTGTTGCCAGCCAGGCCTCATAAAGCGAAGGATATAGGGCCTAAATGTTGTTCGCTCTAAAAGCGCTTGCGGCGATAAGGCGACACTCGCTCCAAGACCCAATCTCGGCAATGACATAAGGCCAAGTGTTGCTGTGGTTGTGATAAGGACTTTTGCTACCGACATACAGGTAGTAGCCAGGCGATTTATCGCCCTACCAAAAAAAAGTGAGCAGCTTTTTGACTTTACTTCACTACGAGGATGTTCAAAATCTGTGGGTTTAGTTATTACTTTAGAAAGAACCATAAAAAAGGCAATACTGTGGTGAATGATTTGGTGTACTAGAAGAATAATGATCCCGCTTCTTGCCAATTAATTGCAAGAGCCGCTTTTATAATGGTCACAACCTCAGCTAAAATCCAAAGTTGAAATAGTGTGGTTAAGAAAAATAGAAGGGCCGAAAGCATAAGAGGCAAGCCCCACACCATTTCTGGCTATTGTGAAGGAAAAAGGCTTTGCAGGTCATCTTCACTAAAGTACTCGCCTGGCCGAAGCTCTGTTGTGGACTCTGATTCTTTGATCATGGAGGAATTTGGCTCGAGGGCGCAAGCAATCGTATAACAATGCTCAGCACTTTTACCATCAAAGAGGTCGCGAATGAGCTTTGATAGGAGTGTCGGAGGCTCTTTTGCAAATTTCTCTAAAAACTCTAGGCACTCTTTTTTGTAGGCTTTATAAAGTGCAAAAGAACGACGATCTTTTAGCAACGATTTACTATGCTCTGAGTGCACAAACTCTGGTGATGCGCCACGGTCTAGCTCGTATAAAACAACAGCAAGGGCCCAAGCGTCATCACTTGCTTTTGCAAGAGTTTGGCCATCTACTATATAGCTATGAAGAAGGTCTAATGAAGCAATGTCAATTCGAAAGGGATCTTTCACCTCTTCACCCTCATCACAGGCAAGGCCCAAATCCTGAACCAGCCACCTGCCATCTGAGGCTTGGCTGCAATTTTCAATATGGATATCTCTATGAACAACGTTAGCCTTTCTAAGCTCTAAAAGCGCACATGTAAGGTCTTTTGCAATGGCAATTTTTTCGGCGGGGTTAATAGGAGTTTTTAGCCTATCTCGCAGTGTCTGCGACGTAAAATGCAAAAGTATGCCACTTTTACTAGAGCGCATACTCGGCCCTGCAAGGTGGTGTCTTATGTGCTTAGCAGATGAGAGCTTAGCGCTATAGCGCTCTTCGCGTTTAAAAGCTTCGAGGTGGCGCTCTTGCATGCGCTCTTTTTTCGGCACTTTATCTGCAATAAGAAGGCCGGGCTTTAGCTCTTTATACACTTCAACCGGAGCCTTTGTTGTTTTGTCAAAGAGCTGCCAGATAAGAGACTGTTTCACTATCGCCTGATTTCCCGACCCGAGAGATTTTATGCCCCCTTTTCGCTTTAGGTGCGTTACAACCACAAGGGCATTTTCTTCAAAAATAACTTCAAGTGATCGAGCTGGACCTTCACTACTTTTTGAAATAGACAAAGACTTGCCATCAACTGGCCAGGAAGTAATCCACTTTTCTATATTTTGAGAAATGAAGGAATTTTGCCTCTCTATTTCAAAAGGATCCATTCCGTAATTATTGCAAGTAACCATAGATAAAATAGAATAAACTATTTTATAATTAAACACAATAACAAAATAAATTAAAGAATATTTAATAAACAATTATATTTTGCGAATTACCAGTCGCAATAAAAATAGGGTCAGACTTGGGCTGTCAAAAAGTTTAAAATTTCGAGATAATATGATGAAATTTCTTCCTCTTTTCCCATCGTTCATATCGTTATATCGTTCTCATCGTTGAAATAGCCATAAGCTTGTAATTAATCTCAACGATAGGAACGATGGCGAAAAAGGCTTTGATCGTGCTTACCTAGTTACAATTTTCCCGGGGATTTAGGTTATAAATGACCAACTCTAACCCTATTTTTCAGGAAAAAAGTGCGGAGAGCCAAGCGGCTCTCCATGGAAAGATAATTAGCAATTACTAGGGGAAGAACC
>JAYRNE010000021.1:0-4343 GCA_041912355.1 Chlamydiales bacterium | reverse complement strand
CTACTCTTATATTTTAAAAAATATACTATAATTTGCTATAATCAGGATATAAAGAGAGGAGGGGATATGAGCATAGAATCTCCTAGCACCGGAAGGCCTGACTGGGAAAGTGGGCCAAAACTAAAGCCTCAAGAGCCAGATAAAGGCTTAAGCGCTAAGATACAGCCTCAACATGTAGGAAGTCCTGGCAAAATTAGCCCTCGCACCGTGACTAATATAGCTACTAAAAGCAGAGCTGATAAGCAGATTCAACATGCAGTTCAATTTATTATGCCAAAGCTTTCTGAGCGCGATAGCTTTATTGATAATATGATCCATAGGCTCTCATCAAAAATACTGCCAAAAGCCGGGATTAGTATACCCTCAATTAGCACATATCCCGATGATGCCACAATAGCACGGCTAGGCCTTGATAAAGATGACCCCTATATTCAAGAAAAGGTGTCGCTCCTCGAGGTGCTTGAGAAAGAGAGCGCCCTTTCACCTTCACGAAAAAGGCTTTTAAAAGAGATGATACGAAAGCCGGAGCAGCTTCTTCATGACCTACCAAGCCTTTCAGAAGTTGCTATCGGAGCAAAAAGTGTAAAGCTAAAGTTGCAAACGCCGATAGAGGCTGTTGGCTCTCTTCGCGAAGCACTTAAAGCATATATAATCTCTCAAAATAAAGATCTTGCAAAGACAGTAGAAACAGATCTAGATGAGCTACTATATGCAACATGCCAGACCTTCTTTACCGATCTTGTTGAGCGTCAGGTTAGTGATGATCGTTTTAAAGATAGCTCAGGCCAAGACACATGGGCACCTGATGCAAAGCGCATAGTAAGTAGCAATAGTTTTCAGATGGAAAAGGCCCATATTTTTAAGCCTGACACTATTGTAATGACACGAACAAAACATTTTACTTATATACCTACAGGGGATTCAGAAGGCGAAAAGCATCTTACTATGCAGGTAGAATGCCGCTATAACCTAAAAAATAATAAGGCTACCTTTACCTACACCTATGACCTAGATGGCGACAAAGAGAGCTGGAATGAGGGCTCTTAGCTTCTAGTCTTGCAAACCTTTACTTTATCCTCTGCTTATTTCCCTTCACTTTCACACGCATGGCATGATATAAAAGATCATAAAAGGTGTCTAATGAATCGGCCATTAAGTAAAAGCTGCTACGACAAGCTCTCTACTGTAATTCCAGGTGGGGTAAATTCTCCTGTGAGGGCATTTTATGATCTTGATATTACGCCTCTTGTTGCTGAATCTGGGGCAGGATCGCAGATTACTGATTTAGATGGCAATTCCTATATAGACTACTGCATGTCTTGGGGGGCGCTTATTCATGGCCATTCTCATCCACAGGTACTTAAGGCAACTATTGAGCGGCTAAAAAAGGGCTCCTCATTTGGTGCAACAACCGAAATTGAAGAGCAGCTTGCCCGTAAAATCACAGAACTTATGCCCTCATGTGAAAAGGTGCGCATGGTAAATTCAGGTACTGAAGCTACTATGACAGCTGTTCGCGTGGCTCGTGGCTACACGAATAAATCACTCATCATCAAGTTCGTTGGCTGCTACCATGGCCATGCAGATTACTTTTTGTTAAAGGCAGGATCGGGTGTTACAAGGCTTGCTGAATCAAGTTCTAGCGGTATTCCAAAAGAGATGATGACATCAACAATTTGCCTTCCCTATAATGACTGCGAGGCATTTTCTGCCCTTTTAGATAGGCCTGAGGTGGCTGAGAATTTAGCATGCGTTATCCTGGAGCCTGTGGCAGCAAATATGGGCCTAGTTGCTGCGACACAAGAGTTTATAGAGCTTCTTCGTAAGCGTACACAAGAGTGCGGCGCCTTATTAATTATTGATGAAGTGATTACAGGCTTTAGAGTAGCTTTAGGTGGTGCTCAATCACTTTATGGCATAACGCCAGATATAACATGCTTTGGCAAAATTATGGGTGGGGGCTTTCCTGCTGCAGGCTTTGGCGGCAAAGCCCTGATTATGGATTGTTTAGCTCCCTTAGGTTCTGTATATCAAGCAGGAACGCTTTCTGGTAACCCTGTAGCCATGCAGGCAGGACTTGAAGCTCTAAAGCTTTGTGAAGAGCCTGGATTTTATGACAGGCTTGAAAAGAAAGCTAACATCATTACAGAACCGCTTCTAAAGCTTATTCAGGAAAAAGAGTTACCCTTTTGCCTGCAAAAAGTAGGCTCTCTCTTTACGATCTATTGCGGCGTGAAGAAGGTGGGTAACTACGATGAAGCACAAAAACAGGACATCGAGCAGTTTAAGAAGCTCTTTTACCACATGTTCGATAATGGCATTTACATGCCTCCTGGGCCTTATGAGGCCTGGTTTGTTTCTATGGCCCATACTCTAGAGGAGCTTGAAAAGACGCGCGATCTTCTCTTAGAATTTGTTGGAGAGCTAGCTCTATGCTGAAGTGTGCCAACATAAAACACCACAGAGTCACTGAGATCACAGAGATCGCTTGAGAACAGTGAGAAAAACAGGATATGCAAGATCCGGCAGGATATGAAGGGTCTTAAATGATATGAACGATATAACGATAAGAACGATGAAAAACAAAGACATAAACAAAAGATGGTCATGGATGACTCTCTCTAAATTCTTATCGTTCCTATCGTCATATCGTTTTTATCGTTTAAGACTCGTCATATCCTGCCCGATCCTGCGTATCCTGTTTTCAATGCCCTCTCGCTTTCTCAGTGAGCTCAGTGACTCAGTGGTGAAATGTCGCACCATAGTGCAGATTTTATTTTTTGTATTAAGTACTTCGCTATTTGCAGATGCTTTTGAAGACTCTTTGGCACAGCATGTCCATTTTGAAAGCGATAAGCCAGCAGTAGTTGGCATGATCAAGCTTACAGACAGAAAAGAGGCTATTAGTGAGTCTACGTGGATTTATATAAACCTCGCGATGGCAGAGTATAAAAAGACAAAGCCCGCAGCTATAATCTTAGAGCTAAACTCTCCAGGAGGCGAGGTCTTTGCGGCAGAGCGCATTTCTGATGCCCTGAAGGAGATGGATGTGCAGTATGGCATTCCTGTTATCTGTTACATCGACAACTGGGCAATGTCTGCAGGGGCACTACTTGCCTATAGCTCGCGCTATATTGTGGTTGCAAAAGATGCGTCAATGGGAGCTGCGGAGCCCATAACTATGGGCGAAGCAGGAGAGATGCAGTCAGCATCAGAAAAGATAAATTCAGCGCTACGCACAGACTTTGCAAATCATGCAAACTTTTTTGGCCGTAATCCCAATATCGCTGAAGCGATGGTCGATAAGGACATTATCTTGGTTGCTCGCGAAGGTAAAGTTATAAAGCTTGCAGCAGAAAGCGACATCCAGAAAGATGACATTGTCATAAGCCCTAAGGGAAAGCTCCTTACGCTAAATTCTGACGAGCTTATGCAGTATCACGTTGCTGACATGCGCTTTCAGCCCATGAGCCTTGAGCCACTAACGGCAAAAGAAGAAGAAAAGGGTGAATATCCACTTACAAAGACAGCCCTTATCCAGATTCCCTATTTCCAGAAGGTCCCACATATAAAGGTGCATGAGTTTAAGCTTAGCTGGCAGGCAAAGTTTTTGGCCTTTTTGGCATCGCCTGCTGTATCGTCAGTCCTCTTTATGGTGATGCTTGTTGCCTTTTACATGGAGTTTTCTTCGGGAGGCTTTGGCGTGGCTGGAGCTGTTGCTCTTATCTCCCTCTTTTTGGTGGCACTTTCAAGCTTTGCCTTGGAAGCAATTACGATATTAGAGCCTCTTTTACTTGTCTTTGGGCTTATTTTAGTATGCCTCGAAATTTTCTTTTTCCCGACCCTTGGGATACTCGGAGTTATTGGCGTAGTCTTTATTATTATGGGCTTAGCTGGTATGATGCTTCCAGGCATAGAGTCAGTCTCCTATCAGGGTGATCAGCTCAATGCTGCAGGGGAGTATGTCCTTAGCCGCCTTGCATGGCTTTCAGGGGCCTTTTTGGTGGCAATATTTGTAATGGCGATACTTAGCCGCTATATGTGGCCAAAGCTTGGCCTTAGTAAGGCGCTTGTGTTAAGTGAAGATATGCGCTCGAAGGCTGCTGTAGAGGGTAATCTTGCCCCGTCGCCCCTATCGGCACTTCCAGATGTTGGGGTCCAAGCGGTAGTCTCTAGCGCTTTACGTCCTGCTGGCAAGGTTTGTGTGCAAGAAGTAGAATATGATGCCCTAAGTACAGGAAGCTTTATTCCAGAGGGCACAAGTGTTACGATAGTGCGCATAGAAGGCGCAAAAGTTGTTGTCGAGGAGAACTATACATCATGACCTCATACCTCCTTCTCAT
>JAYRNE010000020.1:0-3547 GCA_041912355.1 Chlamydiales bacterium | reverse complement strand
TTAAACAGGCATTTAAAGAGTCAGGCAATAAAAACTACGCACAAGAAGTTGTCACTAGATTTGCAGACTCAGTACGCGGCTTGTCAGACTACTACCATAAGTCACTTGATTTAGTGCTAGACCCTTCAAAAACCTATGTAAAGAACTTCTCCATCGCCACAAGGCAAACTACAGGCCACGACTCGCTAGGATCAGTTTCTCAGATACCAATTTCAGGATAAGGAGCAAGCAGCATGGAACCTATTTCCTTTCCCTCAAATCTCTCTAAGGAAGCGATGGCTGTATGGAATGGTGTAGCTGAATCTCTCTTATTAGGGGATATCGACAAGCTTACAAAATCTATTCAAGAGTTTATCAACCTTTCCATCATAGATAAGCGCTCTATTGAGGACCTAGCGACAACCCTTCCCTACCCAGGGCTTCCTCCTCAGCTAATCACAGAAATCCTTTCGAACCCTGAAGAGACCGTTGGCATCATTCAGCGGCTTGGCTCTGAATCTAGCGAAGAGGCATTAGTTGCTGAACTTGGCACCTCTGAGCAGGCTTTAGTGCTTAATGCGCTTATAAGATGGCTAAAGAGTGAACAGCACATAAGTCATGATATTGCTAAGGCAACTGCTTCACAAAATGGATCTTCAAATGATACAAGCTCAACAACTGCCGTCCCCACAAACCTACCCACAATGGCTGGCGCTATTGCGGCAGGAGCTATAGCAAGTGGCAGTAAAAACCCCCTAAACGTTGCCTTACAAAACTTTATAGCGAACGGCGCTCTAGCCTCAGGCCCACTTGATATGAGCTCTCTTCAATTTTTAAAAAGTAACGCAATAAGCCTTGCTGGACTGCAAGTTGCAGACCCTGCCCTTCTAAATAAAGCCTATGAAATAGCTTCTCAGCAACTTTTAATAAACTTACTTCCTGACCTCAACACCTCAAATGCTGAGGGAACGTCTACAGAAGCTAAAGCAAATGTCATACAGCGCGGGCTTGTAGACAGCATCCGTAAAGCCCTTCAAGATAGCGCTATACCGCTGAACATGCAGACCTTTTTAGTACTCTGGACCTTAATAACCCTTCCAGCTATCAAGGAGCCTATAGCGCAAGCTCCAGGCTCACAGCAACAACCAGCAGCCTCAGGAACAAGCCAAATAGCCGCTAAAGTAAATGAACAAGAAAGCATCGGAGCCCTAACAGCAAACCTCCAGGGTATAGCATCAGCTACAGGCACACTTCCCGCAAGCCCTATTGTTGCAAGTGTTCTTGCAAGCCTTCCATCGCTCTTTGTTGGGCAAGATATGCAACAAAACACCCTTCCCACAGTGGTAGATCAACTAGGCATGCTTAGCTTTGTCTACACCCAGATGGCGCCCTACTGGTCAGGCCCTGCGGCAGTTTCCCTCATAACACAAAAGGGAGTTGAAGTATCATCAGAGCAGGCAAAGACAGAAAGCGCAGTAAGAGCCTTTGCAATAGCCCTTGGCGCTCTTTTAAACGACCCCACTTTTGATATAATACTTGCAAACCTAATCTCCAACAAAATTGCAAATATCTCTCAAGAGCAGCTGAAGAGCTTTATTTCTGCCATGAAAATATCGATACTTATGAACGCCTTAGTTGCCCTGAACATAGTCTTACTTCGCAAGATGCAAGGCCAATTTAGAGCGGATGAACTTGCCCAGCTTATACTAGGCCCCACTCTAGAAGAAAAAGCAGACATTGACGACCTCCAGTCCGGCCTCATCAAGTCGATCCAGGTAGAGCTCCAAAACATCCCAGAACCTAAGCGAGCAAGTCTCATCTACAACCTGCTTTCAACATACTCCGGCAACATGGACGTCAACGCCCTCATAGACCCCACAAAGCAGTTCCTAAACCTCTTAGACCCCAGCCTAAACTTCAATAAAACCTCCCAAACTTCAGCTTAAAGGCCGTGCAAATGAGGCATAAACCAATGGTATCAACCTAAGAGCGGTTGTTTTAATGCCCGAAGGGTCCTGGAGTGCGGGGCAGTATGCACCGCTTTTAATTTGGCCGCAAACCATATCATCGACAAGGTCCGATCATTCAATAACCCTCACGCTATGTCACGAGCGTATTGGCAAAAAGCGCGTACATAGTTTTAGGCGTTAAACGTACTTTCCAATAAAGTGCGTGCATGAATTTAAAAGCGGTGCAAACTAGCCCGCACTCCAGAGAACTTTGCCCAAATGCCCTATTATTAATCCTGCAGAGTTTCGTAATAATAGACGGCTGATTGATAGGCCGGCCAGAGGGAGCTAGCAACACAGTTTAGGTAGCCGATACAACTAAAGCCATGCTTAGAAAAAAAGGTCCTAGAGGCTCTATTTTCGCAAGGTTCTGTTAGGACTACAGCTACAAGGCCGCTCGGACTGCGCCTTTTTGCTTCATCCAGCAATTGGGTGCCAACACCAAATCTTGCGGCCTCTTTCTTTATAGCAATCTGCCTTACATAAAGGGTATTATTTAAAATAAGAGCCTGTTCAAAGTTCACTTGGTTGACGTGGCAATCAAAAGTACGTATTGGTGAGTTTACATAGAGATCAAAAAACTCTCGCATATCCGTTAAAAGTAAATACCCTAAAAACTCCCCATCTTCTTCGACCCAAAGAATTTTGGCATTTTTAACGTCCACGAGCTCTAACATAGATTCAGGGGTCGCTCTCACAATCAAAAAGCCCTGCTGCAAATCAGCAGGTGAAAGCTCTTTGCGAATGTCAACTACCCAGCTTCCTTGTAAATCTAAGAGCCTAGAGATAACCTCCTCTTTATCCGAAGAAAAAGTATCCGTCACATGAATTGTGTAGGAGTAAAGGGAGCTCGATACGAAGAGCAATAGAAGAATAAATGGTTTCATAGAGATATAGTATCGCCATCAAAAGTATTTCTGTCTACACTCCACAATAAATGGAATAGGTCCCCTTCATTCATAATTTCTTTACAGCTTTTATAGGAGTTTTGTATCGTGCAAATAACAGCCATAGGCACATTGCATGCTTGCAACCATTCAAAAGATCTATAATTCCTGCTTATTTTATGGCGGCGTGCTGCTTTTGCCCTATTCGCCAGGCATCCTTGCCTGGAAGCTTTTTAAGAATAAAAAAGGCAAAGTCCCCTTACTTCATAGAGACCTTATCTGTGATACAGAGACGCTAATGAGCCTGCCAAAAAGTGAAACTTCGCTAGATGAGTGCACAACGGCCTTTACCCCTTTTATCCCCTTACTCACCCTCAACGACACTCCCTGGAAAACACGGCGAAAAATTTTGGCCGATGGCTTACGAAAAATAAAGCTCCCAGATAGCATAAATTGGACACTTGCCTCCAAACAGGGGGACGTCTACTGGGATATCTTTGAACAGCTCTTTCTGATTGGCTTTGGATTTATATTTGGTCGCCCTCCGACAGAGCAAGAATTTTCTGACACCTATCCAGGCATACACGATATTAACTGCCTCATTAAAAGACATACAGGCCTACCCAACATGGCTGCCCGCGGGAAGCTTTACAACTGCATAAAAGCCCTTAT
>JAYRNE010000019.1:0-3466 GCA_041912355.1 Chlamydiales bacterium | reverse complement strand
TAAAAGCAAAAGAGGAACTTTTGCTGACTCGTTATCTACAAGGTCAATAAGGCTATGAGCAGTTTTTGGGTTTTTTTTGGCAGCAATAGGAATGAGGTTTTTTATAAGTCTATACATACCTTCTTGCGGCACGTTACCTAACTCATGCATGGCGGCATCGAAATCTACCTCGGCCTGAATGGCAACTACCTCGCCGTATGTGAGCGTATCTTCGCTATCTACTTTTCTGGCATACTCTTTTGCTCGACTAAAATCATGAGGGGGAAAAAGCTTTGCACATTTTGCATGGAATAGTGCAAGTTGGGGTGTGGATAAATGCTTTTGATAGCGCTCTTGCTCAAGTTTTTCTACAATCTCGCTATAGTTGCCATTAGGGTTTGCTTCTGCAACTTCAAGGTATGCCTCAAAGCGTTTACTGTGGCGATAGATTTTCATTGCCTTTTCTAAAGCTGTGTCATAATCACCGTTTTTTATTAGCGCTAAGACAAGTCTTGTTCTTGCCGCGTCTTTATAATTTTTGTCGTTGAGTTGGCTAATGAGTTCTTGTGCGTTCTCTAAGTTGTTTTGACTAAGTTCAAGTTCAATAAGTACTAATCTTACTTGATCTGTTTGGTGGTTGATTGCTGCTTCTCTTGCCTCGTTTATATTAGTACGGCCCAAAAATCGAACAAATCTCCCATAGTGCCAATCGCTACTAAATTCGCGCTTTTTAAAGGTTATCCGTTTAATTTTGTGCAAGCACTCGTGAGGAATGAGCCTTGTGCACAAGGTGAGCTCTGTTTTAATGCAGTTTCGCCATATTCGGCAAACCTCTTGGCAGCGGCCCAGGGTAGCATCTTCTAGCTCTTGTAAAATTTTGCACAAAAGCACCCTTGGAAGCAAAGCGAAACGAGTTGTCAAAGTGCCTATAAAGCGCCTTTTGTTATTCATTATAGGCAAGGGGTGTCTAGCTATCACTCGGAGGGTTTCTGTTGTCATGGGTAATGAACGTCTTATTAGTTGGAGCTCTATTTTCTTTTAGAGTAAAAACTCTTTCATAATTTCTCCAAGGATTTACAGGCTCTCGGTATAAACACGCAATTACCTATATGGTATATACTTATGTATTCGGCTTTTCGCAGTCAAGGCAAATGGGCGAAAAAGGGTGTTTTTGTTAGCGTAGCTTCCATTTTTTCACAACCTCTCAGAGGTTGTGAAAAAATGCCCTAAGAGCTGCGTTCTCTGGAGTGCGGGCTAGTTTGCACCGCTTTTAAATTCATGCATGCACTTTATTGGAAAGTACATTTAAAGCCTAAAATTATGTACGCGATTTTTGCCAATACGCTCGTGACATAGCGTGAGGGTTATTGAATGAGCGGACTTTATCGATGTTATGGTTTACGGCCAAATTAAAAGCGGTGCATACTGCCCCGCACTCCAGGGCCCTTCGGGCATTAAACGGCTATTTTTCACAACCTCTCAGAAGCGTATGCTAAAACTCAATTATTACTTTGAGGGCATGTGTCACCTGTGCCCGCGAGAATGTGTCATAGGCTTCGATTATATCGCTAAACTTGAAATGGTGGCTAATGAGCTGATTTGGGTTAATTGTATTGGATTGCACGGTTTTTAAGAGGAGGGGAGTTGTTACTGTGTCTACTAAGCGCGTTGTAATGGCGATATTTTGTGACCAGAGTTTTTCTAGATGTAGGTCCGCTTTAACACCGTGAACGCCGATGTTCGCAATTATGCCACCAGCCGCAACGATCTCTTCGCACACAATAAAAGTAGCAGGCACGCCAACTGCTTCAATGGCAGTATCAACACCTTTACCTTCTGTGAGCTTCATGATCTCTTGGGCCGCCTTGCCGTTAGTGTTATTGATAGTGTGGGTGGCACCAAGGCGCTTTGAAACTTCAAGGCGATTGTCGTCTATGTCGACCATAATAATTTGAGCAGGGGAATAAAACTTTGCTGTAAGAAGGGTTGCAAGGCCGATGGGGCCGGCACCTACTATCGCTACAGTAGATCCTGGAGCTATTTTACCATTTAACACACCGCATTCAAAACCTGTTGGAAGAATGTCACTTAACATGACGAGGGCATCATCGGCCTGAGGCACCTTGTAGAGGCTTGTGTCGGCATGTGGAATTCGAACATATTCTGCCTGCGTGCCATCTATCCTATTACCTAATATCCACCCTCCCTCTTGGCAGTGAGAGTACATCCCTTTTCGGCACATTTCGCATTTTGCGCAAGAAGAGATGCAGGAAATTAAAACAAGATCGCCCTTTTTTAAAGAGCTCACCGCTTGGCCTACCTCTTCAACCCTGCCAAGGCCCTCGTGGCCAATAATTCTGCCGGGCTCGCAGCT
The DNA here is from genome assembly GCA_041912355.1 of Chlamydiales bacterium. Classification (GTDB taxonomy): domain Bacteria; phylum Chlamydiota; class Chlamydiia; order Chlamydiales; family FEN-1388; genus SZAS-7. Next base: position 1,113 of record JAYRNE010000019.1, on the reverse strand, counting down.
AGGAACATCGCCCTTAAGTATGTGTAAATCGGTTCCGCAAATAGTCGTTTTAACAAGCTTTACAATAGCATCAGCTGGATTTTTAATCACCGGCATTGGCACATCAAGCAGCGCTTTCTTACCAGGTCCCTGATAGACGAGTGCTTTCATAGTACGTTCTCTCATTTGTCATCCCTATACTCGAAAGGGACCATCCCTATCAACCACAAACTGATTCATGAGAGTGCTGGTTAAGCAACTGGCTGTTGGCTGAATTTTTAACGTTAGGCCTTTCAGTTGGTTGCATTGATGTCAGAACGATGCTATTCGACTGAATAATCGCAAGAAATCATGTTGCGATTTAATACTTCTCATGATACCAATTTCGCACACTAATGAGGTATCCATCATGAATATACAACGTCTAGTACTTGTTCTCGCTCTATTAATTGGGTCTAGTTTGCAGGCCGCGCCTCTTCCGGGTGTTGTTTTGCATGAGCACCTTGAGGCCACTGCTACTGTTGCAACGCTAAGATCGATTGCAGCAAGCAATGGAATGACTATTCCTAATACGGCTTTTGCCTTTCAAGACACCTACTCATACAAAGATTTAGGGGACTTTTTGAATGCATACTATGGCGTGACATCGGTTCTTCGTAAGGCTGAGGACTACTACACGCTAACGAAGGCCTACTTAGAAAAGTTTAAGTCCGAAAATGGCTACTATACCGAGTTTATTGTTTGCCCATTTTGCGCAACAGGTACGGGTATTGATTGGAAAGAGATGATCTACAATTGCCAAAGGGCAATGCAAGAGCTTGAAGAGCCGGGTAGATTTTATTCACGAATGCTTATCACCTTTGTTCGCGGCCTAGATACACCAGCAAATGCCCTTGAGTATGTCAACTGGGTTATCGAACAGCGTCAGGCTGGAGATCTATCGATTGTAGGAATACATCTTTCAGGCGATGAAACAGGATACCCTGATGTTACTCCTTATATTCCTGCATACCAACTGGCAAGGCAAGCCGGACTTGGTCTTGCAGCCCATGCAGGAGAGACTACAGACGCACAGAATGTCATAGATGCCATTAACAAACTTAAAGTAACGAGGGTTGGCCACGGGATTGCTGC
>JAYRNE010000018.1:0-1894 GCA_041912355.1 Chlamydiales bacterium | reverse complement strand
TATATTTGTCCTTTTGAGTGTAGCTGCAGGAGGCCTCTTTTACTACCTGAAAAAGCGCAAAAAAGCTGAAGCTATATGAACATCCCAACACTCATTTCCCTTGCAAGAGGGTTTTTAGCTCTCCTTTTTTTCAGTGCCTCACCCTATTTGAGGGTAGTGGCTGTAGTGCTTGCTGCTCTTAGTGACTATTTAGATGGCTTTTTAGCACGCCGCCTTAAGCAGGTAACAAGGTTAGGCACCCTTATCGACCCTATTACTGATAAGCTTTTTGTGGCATTAGCCCTTACAGTTTTTTGGTGGGAAGAGAGGCTTTTAATGTGGCAGGTTGTTGTTTTTTTATTAAGAGATATAAGTCTCCTACTTTTTGTCAGCTACTTGCTTCTAAAAGGATGTTACGAAAGCTGGCAAATTCGTTCATTTTTTTCTGGCAAGATCATGACATCTTTGCAGTTTGCCGCCCTCGTGCTGCTTGCCATGGGTGAGCAGGTTCCTATGCTGCTGTGGGGGCTTCTTGCCCTATTTGGCGCTACATCTTTCTTTGAGCTTATGTGGCTATCAAGAAAAGGGTTTGCTAAAAGCTAGCTTTTACAAGGAAGTTTTGTAACAACTATATTCCAGGTAATCACGGTCATAAGCTGTGGCTCTTGTCCTCCACCGTTTGTGGCTACAAGTGAGAGCTTTGTTCCCTTTTTGACATTCTGTAAAATGCCAGTACCAGAAATAGTATTAAAATACTCTGGTGGAAATTGTGCCGTACCACCAACAACGGCCCCTGCTTTTGCCGATGGATTAAAGACACCATTTTGTACCAGAAAGACAGGTATCAAAGGAGTAGATTCTTGGGCTAGGTTAAGCATGATTGTAGAAAATGAGACAAGATAGTCGCCATCTTCTAAAATCGTAACACCTGTTGGCGTTAATTTTATCTCTCCCTTCTTTACGCCGTTATTGCCAAACTTGGATAGTGGTACAGTGGCTGGATAACCAAGTGTACTAATTTCATACCAGTTGTCTGGGGTTGTCGTAGAAAAACTCTGTTCTGCAAAGATGCACTGCTCTAAAGAGCTGCTACTACTTGAACTGGAATTTTTGCTGTAAGGCGAGCGTGCATCAACTTGTGATAGTGTAAGTAAACAAGCGCCAAGTGCTACTGCTTTTAATGTTTTCATAGACCCCTTTCAATTGTATTATTCGCTTTTTCAGAGCATCTATACGTAATAATAAAATTGGAATTTTTATGAAAGAGGATTTTTAGATGGAACATCCATAGCTCTAAAAAAACTATGGATGTTCTGAGTCTGACAAATGAAAGAACCTATGCGGTAGCCGGTGCAACTTCAGGGGTGCGAATAGGCTCGGCTTCCTTTTCCTCTACTGTTCCAGTGAGGTTGATGCCTTTTGTTTTTTCGGCAAATTGCTTGCCTAAGGTACGGACTGCTACAATCCAAAGTAGCATTACACCAAGAAGTATCGCTGCGACATAGGGTGTACTTGATGTAAGCGTGCCAAAGATGATGAGAAGGCCTTGATGTATGAGGGAGCCACCAGATTTACCAAGCCTTGAGCCTATGCCATCAATAGCGGTTTTGCCTTTAAGCTTGTGCTCGCGATCTATTGGTATAAAGGCCATCTCTTTTGTTGTATCGAAGAGTGAGTATTTAGCAGCCTTTGTAAACATATTCTGGCCAGCACCTAAATAGACAGCAAGTGCCAAGGGGCTTGTGCCAAGCAGAATCGATACAAAAGGTGCTAATGAGGTATCTGCCACTAGGCAGGTAAAGAAGGCTATCGTTGTTACGAGAAGCACTATAGGTGTAATAAGAGCGGTTTTTGTCCAGCCAAACTTACGGATGATGCCCACCATAACAAGAGCCGCTGTCGTTGAGATAATGCC
>JAYRNE010000017.1:0-3479 GCA_041912355.1 Chlamydiales bacterium | reverse complement strand
TTTGACAAAGATCCCCTTATTGGTTTCAAAGAGATTATTCTTGGGTTAGCTCAGTGCGGCGTACATAATGCAAAAATTTATTTTTCCTATTTTGCGTGGCAACAATTTTATCCACAATGCGGCTTACGGATGGTTGAAGATGATTTACAAGAATTTCGATCGTCTCTTAAAGGCAAAGAGTTAGAGTGGGCACTTGACCGGTACTACGAATATCTTTTTTATAATACCAGTACTGAAAAACAAGGAGGAAAAGAACCGGCCCTTCAATTTCCTCACGTAGAGCCGAACAAGCAAACATTACTTAATGATCCTACTACAGACAGAGATTTGGAGGTGCTACTACGTGATTCAAAAGCTACAATATCTGTTCATAAAGTAATGCTTGCCGCGTTTTCAAGGCCATTAAAAGAAATACTTTATAATAGTGCTCAACAACCAAATGCTAAAGTCTGTTTTATCATCGAACAGTATCCAGATGAGGAAGTAAAGCAGTTATTGCAAGTAATCTATGGATTTAAGCCTGTCTTTAATAAGTGCAAAATTACTGAGCTTCTTAAGCTCTCTAGATTCATACGTGCTGAATCGTTCACAGCTCTCGTAAATGACCATTTAAATAAATTATTAAAAACCAATAAAATTACGCTTGAAGAGCTTCTTGAAATGGTGAGTTCTTCCTGCTGGACACATCTTCCACAGATTCAGCCATTTTTTAGATACGTTTCATTCCACTGGTATGAGCTTATGAAATCCTTGGACGAAAAAGATCGGCAAACTGCTCGAAGCATACTCTTCACCACGTGGCACGAATTTATTAGTGCATCTCAAAAAAACACCCTTGAAATCGCTGGAAAATTGATTTAATCCCGCCCTTTTCACAGCATGAACATCAACAAGCAGTAACTTCGTAAATTTTTCGAGCAAGTGATTACTGAGGGGTTGAATCCTTAATTAACAATTCGCTATTTTAATCTACGATAAATGAAATGTGTAAAGAGTTGAAATAAATAAGTTAATGAAATATGATTAATAGCATTTTTAAGTGGAGTGGCTTATGCATGCTGCTGCAATAGCTCAAGTAGTACCGGTACGTTTAAGAATACCTACAGGATATTTTCCAGAGCTGCCAAGTCTAGAAAGTCTATTTTTCGCCCCTCTTCGCTTTTGTGGGCGGCAGTGGGTCTGGTTAAACGATAGTCCAAATAACAAAGTATCGCAAATAGCACTTAAGGTGGTTGCTTTTATATGCCTAATTCCAGCAACACTAGTTTCTTTTGGCATAGCATCTATCGGAGCCGCTATTTATCCTGCAAGACAGTTGAGTAGTACGAAATACATGCCTGCACACCACTGTCACTTACTCAGTAAGGATCTATCGGATATAGATGCTGCACAGGAAATTTTTGAAAATATAAATAATATAAGCATAAACTCTAGATATAATTTGGATATAAGCCGCAGAAGGCACATACTCAAGTGGGAATGTACCGTAACAAATCAAGGTAGGGGAGGAATTTGTGACCCAGATTATTATCCTGATACTTTGTCGCGGGAAATTGTGGTATACAACACTTCTGGCTGGGGGCTATGCCGCTATATCGCCCTAATCAAAAGTCATTTGCTCAATCAAACCCCTTGCTTAGACTCGCTATATCTTTGCTTATCTAGCAGTGCAGAGTCACATAAGAGCGAACAATTAAAGCTCATATTATCTTTATATAAATCAGTAAAATTTTATCTCCCTGCCGATATGGCGTTTGTTACGACAGAAACTCAATAAATAGTATTCACTAATAACCAAAAATATGAAAAGTGAAAAGGGCGAGCTGAGGATCGAGTAAGGCGCTTCTTTATATCCCCCACTTCTTCTTAAGGCGTGCGCTTTCCTGCCGTAAAACATCTTCCCAGGTAGTGTATTGGGGCTCGTTTTCGATTGCAGATAACGCCTGTTCAAGCACAACAAGTGCCTTATCAGGCTGCTGTGTCTCTTCATAGCAACGGCTAAAAGCAAGCTGTGAAGGAAGGTCTTGTGGATTTGCAACACATATAACTAAAAAGGCTTCTAGTGCCTCAGCATAGTGTGTGCGGTGGTATTCGGAGTGGGCAAGGCCATGCCAGAACATATACTTTTTTGGGTTGATGCCGGTTAAAAACTTGAAGGCATCAGCAGCATCTGGATATAGCCGTAAATCAAAGAGACGTTTTGCTCCTAAATAGAGTTTATCCATCGTTATATCATCAACTTGGGCAAGCTCTTGGAGGGTGCCGCCTTGTTCTATGGCTTGAGTAAATTTCCCTTCGTCTTCGGCAATTGTTTCAGAAAGTCTTGCAAGTTGCTTGATTCCGTTGAGGACATCTTCAGAAAAAAGATCAGAAGACTCTTTTTTAAGCTCCTCAAGGGATTCAGCCAAAACTTTGGCCCCATGCTGCATTGCTTTTCTCGTGGCTCCAAATTGATGCTCTTGCTCTTTTTGGTAGCGCTGAATGAGTAGATTTTTTGGAAGAAGCTGGTTGGGTCTGTACATCTCTTCTTCAGCTTTTTTAGTAGCAAGTAAGCGGGCGACTTCTTGAAATTCGAGGTCTATCTTGTCAGGTGGAGGGTCTTCTGGAAGCATTGAAAAATTATTTTCCCTTCGTGGGATTTTCAATGTACTTTACTTCGCCATTATAAGTTGAATAGAATAACCCGTGTATGTCGCTAATTCTGATTTTGGGAGAATCGGCACTCTCTTTTGAAACGGTTACTTTGAATAGATAGTGACCAGGATTGTAGGATATCGTTTTTTTTGCTGCTGTAGAGTCTGTGAATTTCTCATAGGGTCTTGAATTTAAGCTGTCAGCTGCATGCTCAAAAATTTCGTTTGGATTCTGTCCTTCGTCTACAAACATTCTCGTTTCTTGTCTAAGATAGAATGTATTGTCTGATGCTTGCATAGCAACCTCCTATTCGTTATTTAACCCGGAAAGCTCTTTAGGTGCTTTACTTAAAATTTTTTCATCAGAAAGACTTGAAACTGGTAAACCAGCATGGCCATGTCTCTCTGGCAATTTGTAATCTTCACCTAGGGAATTTTCTGAATGCGGAACTCCATGACACCCTGTAATCGTTGTTCTTTCTTCCTCATCTTTCCAAACTCTTCTACTCAGGTCGGTTATTTCTACGTTTGTAGTATTCACGCCTAGGCTATTGTTCCGTACATGAATGAGTTCATGAGAAACTTCAATATGAGCTGGAGTATAAAACATTTGTGCATCTTTCGTAAAGGAAAACGAACCCGTGACTAACCTCCCCAAGGCCTCCTCTGTTGTCACCAAATGTAGAAGATCCTCCATTACTTGGTGACCTTCATCGGTGGAGGGGTCGATCTCAATCTTTGGCCAGACTGGAATTCCAAAAAGGGATGAGCTTCCTGCATTTGGGCTAAAGTATCCAGAATTTCCACTCCTTGCTAGTCCTATTTCTTGTGCAACTCTTTGAGGAT
>JAYRNE010000016.1:0-6424 GCA_041912355.1 Chlamydiales bacterium | reverse complement strand
TGGCATCTTCCTAAACAATTGTAGTGACTCAAAAATTATTCGCACCCAACTAAATGGCAACAAGAATGCGGGCATTGAACTTATTGCTATAAATTCAAGAATTGCAATCATGGATTGTACCGCAGTAAGCAACGATAAGGGCTTTGAGTTTGCTTCAGGCTCAACAGCCTCTTGCTGCTTAGTTCAAAACAACAAAGCCATCAATAACACAACTGCAGGCTTTGTCTACGCCGCCTCACCCACACCCTTTACTGTTACCTTCATAGGCAATGAAGCACAGTGTAATGGAACAACACCATCAACAGACAACTATTCACTTGGTACCAACAAAATTCCCCTCCAATCGGTAAGCTGGAGTACAGGAGTCACTACCCAGGTGGGCGCAACAACGGCTACACTAGGATCATCCATTGCAAACAGCTATATGATACCTTAGTAAAAGATCTAACTAGCAAAAGGGACTTCGATTGCAATTAATGGCAATAAAGTCCCTTCTTTTGCCTCATGGCGGGGATCTCTTTTATAGCATGAAAAATAAATTTGGCCCCCTTGTACCCTCACAGACACGTGTAAAAGTTGCTTTAGCCTCGATGCAAATATGGCAATTTTCAACGATAAAAAAGAGATAAGCTTCGCCAAAAAGGCAAGTTATAAGCAAGATCCAGCACCCCTCGAGCTGCATATCTTCAGCAGGGCGAAGCTTACCTCTCTCTTATCGTTATTATCGTTATATCGTTTTTATCGTTGAAAATTGCCACAAAATTTGTGCTCTGCGAATTTCTTTATCGGTATCATAGCCACAACCCGCTTACGCTTTATTTCAATTGCATAGGCGCAAGCTGCAAATAGGAAAATTCCCCTTTCAGCATCTCCTGAAAGGTTGTGTAGTTGTTACTAAAGAAGTTGTTACCTGCCCTCTTTAACGCAAAACCACCTTCTGACACTCGTATCTCCTCATTGAGAACCCCCATACCTTGCGATGCTGCATCTTGTGCCACTCGCACCAAGCAATAGGCACTTCCCGCACGGCAAATCAGGTAGGAGCCCTCTGGAGCACCCTTGAGCCTCTCCTTCGCATCAGCAACCGATAGATCTGAGTATCCAGGTTGAAATGTCAAAGCTATTCTGTGATTCACCAAGGCTTGGCAACTTGCCTGCATGTATGCGCCCACCCCTTCGACGCTGTTGAAGGGCTCATCAGGTAAAGGCTCTAATTGGAAAGTTCCATCTTCATTCATAGTAATATTGCGTTCAACAGTTTGGCCGCCTTGGGTAAATTGGCAATACCAGTCTTTTGGGTAGTTTATGTCGCCAGAAAAATTATCTGCTCTTTTTAAAAATTGTAGACCTTCTTGTCGGGGAATTTTCGACATAAGAGGCGTTAGTTGCTGATCCAACCGTTCAGCTAATCGCAAGGCCGCCACAAGAGCTTCAGGCGACTTATAGCTATGTTTTGACATAGCCACACCTCCTCCCACAAGCTTGCATGGGCTAAAGCCGCCCCTCTTGGCAACCCCAATAATACATTTTTTTACGTTATTGACAGGATCGTTATGACGAACATATAAAGTAAAGCTATTTGGGTAGGTAGAGGGCCCAATGGCGAAGCCGACAGTTTCCTCTTTTCCCCCCAAATAAGTCTCTGCCTCTTGGTCTGTGGCTTTAAATGGACAGAGGCAGGAAAGTCGAAGAGGGGCCAACTCGGTAAGTAATTTTGTAGAACCCAGAAATTCCGCTAACTGAACCCCTTCTCGAACCATATCGGCACGGGCATTGTCAGGCCATTTATTTATTTGTAGAGGCTGTCTTGCTACTAGGCTTTGCATGCAGTCTGAAAATACTTGGGGCCTGCACGTATCTTTAGGAACCTCAAGAAGAAGAGGAGCCAATTCCCCTTCCTCAGATTGCGTTGATTGTGCCTCAAGTCTTGGCATCTGAGCAAAAGCAACTAAGCGAGGCAACCCAAATTCAAGGCTCTTATCACCTCCAACTAGCTTTACACGATCTCGGACTACTAGCTTGTCAATTGGCACTCCCTGATAGGTTGTGACGACTGATTCCTTTTTTAACACTGCATCAACCAGCTCATCAAGAGTCACCTTTGATAGCGCATCTTCCGAAGTAAGCAGTCTCGGGCTTTTTATAACTTCTGGGTTTTCGGGATCTCGCTCACTTCGCGGTGTCAACCCAATATAAGCTGGCGGACTACTATTTAAGCAGTAGTGGTACTGCCACGCTTTTTGATTGCTGTTATAGCAAAAACGCTTATGGTAACATAACCCTGAGGGTGTCACCCATCTAAGGGTAAACACCTTTATACCTTTAGGTCCTGCACTAGACGTTGATGAAGTTAGTATGTAATGTGTAGTACTGCTATCTGAAAGATGGCGGCACTCAAGAAGATACTCGTAGTCTCTTAGAGTTGCTGTTTCGATTTTCAAGGCATCGCATATTTTATCAGGAGCGCAGTAACTTGGATGCTCAAATAGCTCTAATACAGGATCATTTGAATAACCATCTGCTAGTTGTGCATCTAACGTGGCCCGTAAGTAGTTAAGTTTTATCCTTTCCTGACCGTTAAGTTCCCGAGCCCTGGTATTCGCTATCATGATAGGGTTGGATGTACCGTAATTAAAATCGGTCTGCCTTGCAAGCCCTGCTCGTAGATACATTGCATCTTGTTGCAACTGCCGCTTCTGGTCAGCATTTAGTTCAATAACCCGCGGCCCAATCTCAGTAAGAGCAGAAAGCAATCCGTCCCGATCATCGCCTGTTGCAGCACCCTCTGTGACTAGGCGGCGAAAGAGCCGCAGTGTCCTTGTCGTCGGGGTCTCTTGCATGGCATTTTGTAGCTCGGTGTCAGAAAACTCTGTTGATCCGGATTCTATCAGCTTGGCTGCATATTCAAGAAGAAGCTGAAGCTGTTCTTTTTTCTCAACACAACAAGGGCCACGTTGTCTCCGTGCTTCTAGTACCAGGTTTTGCACCGTTTTCAGGCAGTTTTCAGGGGTTAGCTCACCCTTAGAATGGTGAGATCGCAGGGCTAATGCCACCATAAGAACCCCTGTACGTCCCCGACCGGCAAGGCAATGGATGATTGCAGTGGAACTTTCTAACCCGTAGCGGCCAAAAAGCTGCACAAGCTTTTCTAGTTCTGGTAAAGAGACTACACTGTGGTCAGGCCACTTCGTGTAGGGAATACGGATAATCTCATGCGTTTCTTTCGTAGTTGTATCCTCCACCTTATACCTTGGAGGCGGGCCATCACTAAGATGGGTAATGGTAAATCGACCAGCCCTCATCGTTGGATTATCCCTCGAAGGATAGTATAGCACGGGTGCTTCGACGGAACTGATGTCAAAGATCGGCTTTCTTCCATGAAAGGCTGTAGACCAAAAGGCCTCAAGCTCAGCCTCATCTCTCTTTGGAGCACTAGAAGCAATGAAATGTAGCTCATTGAGCCGCACGTCGTTAGCATCCATCGTGTGATTTTCCACTTTAATAGCTGTTTCAGCAGGAGTGCCAAGACGATCCGGGGCAAGCATCGTTTGCTTACTTGCAGTCTTTTGTGCCAATTGCTCAAGATGGTGAAAAAGTGCCTCACCCAAGGCTTTACTACCATCAGGGGTAAGTAGAGGATCATCAATACGGATACTTAAAAGGCGCTTTAAAGTTTCTTCGCTTGTATCAGGAATAATTCCGGCATTAAGTTTACTTCGCAGTTCAGCAACCTGTGTAGCTTCACGAGCTCCAGTTTCCGCTATCTCTTGCCTATTAAGAGTTGGGTCATAAAGTGCTGGATCCATACTCTCCTCCCAAGGTAAAGTGCAACCCCTTCCTTCGATTCGTCTAAATATTATGGGGTATCTATTTTTCGTCCATTTTTACACATGGACGGCCTATCTCCCCCTTTGAAAAGGGCGCCCCACCTTTATTATACATATTTAAATATTTAATATAATTATTTTATTTACTAAGCGAATGAAGGGACCATTGGAGCTACCCTAGGAGAAGAGGCCCCAAGTTTAAAGTTTGAAGCCTGCCCCTGCTATTAGCGTAAGCCTTTTTCATATTTTGCAATGAGAAGGCGGGTGGCTAAAAGGGCATCTGGGCTTAAACTGATGCTGTCAATGCCGCATTTTAGCAGAAATTTTGTAAATTCCGGGTAGGTTGAGGGGGCGTCGCCGCAGATGCCAATCTTGCGCTTTCGTTTTTTCGCAATAGTTATCGCCTGCTCTATCATCCGAAGAACTGCTATGTTTCTTTCATCAAAAAGATCTGCAACAAGCGCACTATCGCGATCTACCCCTAGCGTCATCTGCGTAAGGTCATTACTTCCTATGCTAAAGCCGTCAAAGAGGTCGCAAAATTCATCCATAGCTACAACGTTACTTGGAATTTCGCACATCATATAGACCTCTAGCCCCTTTTTTTCCCGTGTAAGGCCATTTTCTTTCATCACCTCTAGCACCCTTTTGCCCTCATCTACAGTTCGGCAAACAGGAATCATCACTTTAACGTTTACAAGGCCAAATTCCTCTCGCACCTTCTTGATGGCTCTGCACTCAAGGGCAAAGCCCTCTTTGTAGCCTTTACTGTAGTAGCGCGAAGCACCGCGCCAGCCGATCATCGGGTTTTCCTCTTTTGGTTCAAAGTACTTGCCACCGATAAGGTTCATATACTCATTTGTCTTAAAGTCGCTGAAGCGCAAGATCACATCCCTGGGATAAAAGCTTGCTGCAATCATGGCAACTCCCATGGCAAGCTTGTCTATAAAGTAGCTTTTTTTGTCTTTATATCCCTGTGTGAGCGCATTAATTTCGGCGCGCACCTTTTTATCTGCAATCGCATTAAAGTGAATAAGCGCCATCGGGTGAATGCGAATATATTCTGTGACAATAAATTCCTCGCGAGCAAGGCCTACGCCATCACTTGGCAAAAAGCTGAGGTTCATCGCTTCATCGGGGTAGCCCACATTCACCATTACCTGAGTTTTTGGCTGAGGAGCTTTTTTCACATCTATCTTTTTTACATCATATTTTAGTATACCATCATAGACATACCCTGTTTCCCCCTGAGCGCAGCTTACGGTGATCTTTTTTCCGGTAGTGAGCATATCCGTTGCACTATTCGTGCCCACAATACAGGGCAGGCCAAGCTCCCGACTTACGATGGCCGCGTGGGATGTTCTTCCACCGCGATTTGTGACAATGGCAGAAGCTATCTTCATAATCGGCACCCAGTCTGGGTCTGTCATCTCAGTAACAAGAACATCTCCTGCCTTAAACTTGCCAATATCCTTTACATCTTTGATGATGCGGGCGGATCCTGCTGCCACCTTATTGCCAACACTTTTTCCTTCTAAGAGAACCTTTGAAGTCTTAAGAAGCCTATACTCTTCTATGATATCGCGATTTTTTTGCGAATAGACCGTTTCAGGCCTTGCCTGGACGATATAGAGCTTTTTTGTTTTGCCATCTTTTGCCCACTCTATATCCATAGGGGTTTTATAGTGCTTTTCAATGGAAATTGCCACTTTGGCAAGCTCTAAGACCTCTTTATCTGTTAGGCAGAAGGCTTTTGCCTTTTTATCGCCAAGCCTTTTATTAATAAGCGGCTTATAGCCCTCTTTAAGCGTGGGTTTAAAGACGTAAAATTCATCAGGGTTAACGGCCCCCTGCACAAGGCGCTCTCCCGCCCCAAAGCTTCCCGTAAGAAAGACGACGTCGCGAAATCCAGATTCTGTATCTAAGGTAAAGATAACGCCAGCAGAAGCTAAATCAGATCGCACCATCTTCTGCACGCCAATAGAGAGATAGACTTTAAAGTGATCAAAGGCATTTTCTGTTCTATAAACTATTGCGCGGTTTGTAAAAAGGGAGCTAAAACACTTCTTACAGGCATGTAAGAGGGCCTTTACCCCAGAGACATCAAGGAATGACTCATGCTGGCCAGCAAAGCTTACATCAGGAAGGTCTTCAGCTGTTGCAGAAGACCTAACGGCAACTGCAAGCTTATCTGTCTTATACTTCTTACAAAGCTTCTGATACGCCTTTGTGATAGCTTCTACAAGCTCATCAGGAAATGTGCAGCCCATAATAAGCTCGCGAGCCTTTTTTCCAGCCCTTTCAAGTGCATATGAGTCGTGAATGTCTAACCCTTTTAGAGCTTTTTTAAGCTCGGGGATAACTTCCGCCTTTTCTAACAGGTACCTAAAGGCGTAGGAAGTAATTGCAAAGCCATTGGGAATTTTCGAGCGTATTGCCTTATCGCGAAGCATCTCGCCAAGGGAGGCATTTTTTCCCCCCACGTACGGCACATCTTTAATCCCAATCTCATCAAACCACAAAATAAATTTTTCCATATCTTGTTTCTATACACCAAATAAGAAATATGGTACACAAGCAAAAATAGGCCTTGTTCA
>JAYRNE010000015.1:0-1975 GCA_041912355.1 Chlamydiales bacterium | reverse complement strand
TAAAGTTGCAAAAAATACGCTACGAAGTGCTGCACCGCGATGTTGCTGTAATCATGCACGAGGATGCCTTTTTAGTGCGCCCAGGAAGAGAGGGCATTGCCTGCACCGGGCTTTATGAATTCCCCTACTTTGACACTATAGCTGGAGGGCATGAGGCAGAAATTGTGCAAGACAAGCTGGTGAAAGAATTTTGCCTGAAAACAGACTTTGAAGGCCATTTGGATGAAGAAAAGCACTCCTTTACGCGCTATCGCGTAACGCTCTACCCCAAGCTCTTTACTGCCAAAAATATGCTGCCCATACATGGCCACGAGTGGCATACGCTAGAGAGCCTTTACAACCTCACCTTCTCCTCCGGTCACAAAAGAATACTTACTGCCATGATTGGCTAAAAAGGACCATTTATAGAGTTCCAGAGGAACGATTTTAATGATAGCCCATCGTGTAGCACCGACAGTTGCAAACTATGGGAAAGTGCGCTTGAGCTGCGCTCTCTGGAGTGCGGGGCAGTCATGCACCGCTTTTAAATTCATGCACGCACCTTATTGGAAAGTACCTTTAAAGCCTAAAATTAGGTGCGCGATTTTTACCAATACGCTCCTGACATAGTGTGAGGGGTATTGAATGATTGGACCGTATCGATGTTATGGTCTTCGGCCAAATTGAAAGCGGTGCATTACTGCCCCGCACTCCAGAGAGCTTCGCTCTTTACAAACCCAAGGACTGCTCTATTTTGGAGAGGGCTTTTTCTTGCAAAAGGGTTTTGGTGTGTATAAGAGCCTGCTGGATGGCTTTTACGGAAGATTTGCCGTGGCATTTTACGACAAGCTGCTTAAGGCCTAATACTAAAGCACCGTGGCCCTCTTCACGCATGTCTAAAAGGGATAGGTCGGGGTATTTATGCTGCACCTTTTCTAAGGTAAAGCGCGAGGCTGCCTCGCAGCTTTTTAAGAAGAGGTTGCCGCTAAAGCCATTAGTTATAAAAACATCAGCTTGGCCTGTAAAGACATCGTAGGGCTCAGAGTTACCTATAAAGTTAAAGCCATCACTTGGATGCTCACTAAAGTAGCTATAGGCGCTTTTTAGATCTTGCGTGCCCTTTATTTCTTCTTCACCGATGTTAAGTAAGGCCACCTTTGGCATTGCTACATCACGCACAGTATGCAAGTAGCTTGCACCAAGCTTTGCCCATTGCCAAAGAAGCTCATTAGATGCCTCTACATTGGCGCCTACATCAAGGATCGCTACATACCCATTTTGAGACTTAACTTCGCACATAAGAGCTGGGCGAGTTATAGATGAAAAGGTCTCTAGATATACCCTTGTAAGGGCTAAGAGGGCCCCTGTGTTAGCACAAGAAATAAGAGCTTGAATGGTCCCCTCTTTAAGGGCATGAATCCCAATAGCTAAAGAGGTTTTTTTTCTTTCTCGCAGTGTGTGAATGGGGTTTTCATCCATCCTAACAACATCGGGCGAGACGACAAAATTCGCGCCAACAGGACGCTGAACTTCTTCAGTGGCAAAAAAAACTAATGAGACATTTGAATAAAAATCTGGCAAGAGGCTAGTTGCTGCCTCTAAGATATGATCGGGGGGCACATCTGCCCCCATAAGGTCTATTCCAATGCTATACGCTGCCATTTTAGGCTTTTGCAGCCACCACAGCACGTCCGCGATACCAACCGCAAGAACCACAAACTACGTGTGGAGCCTTGTTAGATCCGCAGTTAGTACAAAGTGACAATGACTTTGGCTTTTTAGCGTGGTGTGCACGCTTTGAATTTTTACGCGCATTAGAGTGGCGATTACGTGGTACTGCCATAATAAAATACTCCTTAACAAATGTGGAAAATATAATGCCAAATCCCAGAGAAAATTGCAATAGAGAAAGGACGAAAAGGACATAAAGGACAAGCCGGGAGGCTGAAGGCCTCTATAGATCGCGCATTCAGCGCTTACTATATCGCAGGCCTTC
>JAYRNE010000014.1:0-1840 GCA_041912355.1 Chlamydiales bacterium | reverse complement strand
AGAATTGGGGGTGCATCTTTCCCACAGTTCCCTACGGTCACTGTGGGCTTTAATAAGTCGCCCTGGTGGGCTCTAAAACAGACGCTAGTAATGGAATGGATATAGACACAAGTTTAAATAAATTTAGAATGCTAAATTTTAAGAGAGTTTACAGCCCAAGCCTGAGCCCATTTTTAGTTAGCTTACATCATACTCCAAAACAATAGCTCCGCCCTCTTCGCTGAAAAAGAGTGTGCGCACATTAATAAGCTCTTGTACAGGCTGCTTTTTTTCTTCTTTGCTCATGGGAACGCCGTGGGCTTGAACGAGTTTAGCGTTACAGTCTTGAAGTTTCGCTTGGAGCTTAAAGTTGTAGGCAACTGGAGTTACTAAGTAGTCAAAATTATTGAAGAACTTTAGCATATCTTTACCAGTATGCACAAAGTAGGCGTTGCCGCCTTTACTCATGGTAATTTTGTGGATGAAGTCATGGTGAAAGTTCTCACCTATGCCGATGGCTGTAAGGCCGATCTCTTCAGCTGCATAGTCACTTACAAGACGCAAGAGGTTGCTTGAATCTGTCACCCCAGTGTTTAGGCCGGCATCGGAAAAGAGGATTACGCGGTTTTGATAATGGGGTCTTATGGCAAGTGAGGCTAGTTTAAAGCCATCGGCAAGCCCAGCGTAGAGGTTCGTAGAATTTCGCGGCTGAAGAGCCTGCACCTTTTTGATAATAGCTGCCTTATCGATAGCGGGTGTTGGGGCAAGCAGGACTTCGCTTATGCTGTCAAAAATCACTATAGATAAGGTGTCCTGTTCATTAAGGTTCAAAAGAACCTGGCCTATAGCATCTTTTGCCCAATCTAAACGGGATCGCTCAGTAAAGTCTGTCGCTGCCATCGATCCTGATATATCGATTACAAAAGCAAGATTTACTGGAGGCCTCTTAAAAGTCTCTGGAGTCACATTAGAAGCCATACCCACCTGCACATAGAGCTTATGAGCCTCTTTATCATAGGCATACTCTGGTGTAACAGTAAGGAGCTCATCCGAAGATGCGCCCTCTAAACCTAATGAGAAGCTACTTAAAAAGCCCTCTTCATAAAAGGCTTCTACTTGAGGCACATAGCCATCTTGCAGCTGCTTTTTAAAATGGGAATAGTCTTTCACTCCACCTGAGGTGACATTCAGGCTCATGGCACTGGCACCTGCCATATTTTGCGCCATCATCCTTTTTACAGGCCTTGCAGCCTCAAAACTCGGGCCCACTTGGCCACTTGCCATATTTTCGGCAAGCTTTTTGACCAAAGCTATTGCCTCAGCGACATCTGAATCTGTAGCAAAAGAGGCTCTTGTCTCTAATTGGTCAAGGTTATAGAGCAATCTAGCAGCATGCTCTTTTAAATCTGGTAAAGGCCGCGGGCAGGGTATAGGACGCAATCCTACGTTAACTTCTTGAGGCCGAACTTCATAAGGAAGAAAACTAAGGGCTTGATGATAGTCAGTAAGGCTTGTTTGTATGAGATTTGCAAGCTTTAATACAAAGAGCGTCTTATACACGCCCTCATGAGAAATAGCGCTAGAGCCAGGGATTTCAAGGCTCTTTTCTTGGCTTACTACTTTGCCACTATCGGCCTCTTGATAGTGAATCTCAAAGGTAATAGACGCAGCAAAAAGCTGTGAAGTAAATAATATTAACACTGCACAAGATAAAAATATATTCATAGAAGCCCTCCTAATAAATGAAGTTTAGTGGCCATTTTTCATTTAGCTGAAAATTAAGTCAAGCTTCGCCCCAAAAATAAGGGACCAATGGACAAACCAGAACCGTTATTGTTGTCGTTTGTCCTTTATGTCCTTT
>JAYRNE010000013.1:0-2932 GCA_041912355.1 Chlamydiales bacterium | reverse complement strand
GTCCTTTTGTCCTTTTGGTCCTTCGTCCTTTTTCTTGCATCTCATTAGCCTGGCGCATACAATAGCCCTTCAACCTTGGTGAACTGGATATGACATGTGTATGTAAATTTGGGGGGGCCTCACTTTCTACCCCTGAGCAATTTGATGTAATATCGGAACTTATTTTGCGTAAGGCAAAGGACTACCCTCGTATCTGTGTTGTAGTCTCGGCGATGGGTAAAACAACGGATGAGCTTTTAGGGCTTGCCAACAAGGTAAACCCCTCTCCCCCGCAGCGAGAACTTGATATGCTTCTAAGTGTTGGTGAACGAATCAGCATGTCACTGCTTGCAATGTCGCTTGCCAAACGGGGCCATGAGGCCATTAGCTTTACTGGTAGCCAGTCAGGCATCATTACAGACTCACGCCATGCCGAAGCCAAAATTATTGACGTTACCCCCTCACGACTTATCAAAAGCCTAGAACTTGGCAAAATTGTTATTGTTGCGGGCTTTCAAGGCGTGTCAAAAAATAAAGAAATAACTACGCTTGGGCGCGGGGGTTCTGATACCACTGCTGTTGCCCTTGGCATTGCCCTAGGAGCTGAAAAGGTGGAGTTTTATAAAGATGTTCCAGGCTTTTGCTCAGAAGATCCTAAGCAGAATCCTCACGCAAGCCTCTTTTCGCGCCTTTCCTACGATGAGGCTTTAAACATCGTCTCAGGTGGGGCAAAAATTTTGCATAAGCGCTGCTTAGAACTTGCAAAGCTCAACCAGATTCCCCTTCATGTCCTTTCATTTAAAGAAGAATTTAGTCAATTTGGCGGAACCTGTATTGAAGGCGACACCGAAAGAACCAGCACACCAATTTATGAACAAGAGGAAGCTCTAAAGGAAGTTCTAGTATGATTAAAACATCTCACCGCACGCTCTACGCTACCTCTGGCGCCATCTGGCTCGGAGTTGGCATAATGCTCTTAAACCTTGGCCTTGGCTTTATCATGCAAGGCTTTCAGGGGCATTCCTTTATAACGAGTGGCTATTCAAGCCTCTTTACCTCTTTAGCCAGCACTACTGGCGGCTTTGAACTTGCTGCCGTTATCGTTATTGCTGTAAGCCTTTTAGTTGGCGGAATAAAGGGCCGCTTAGTCATGCAAAAGGCAGCCCAAAAGTCTTTCAACCGCATCTCGCAGCTTGCCAACCCAACCCCCATCACCAACATCTACACCCGCGGTAACATCGCTATTTTAACAGTAATGATGAGTCTAGGAATGCTCATGAAGGTAGTAGGGCTACCCCTTGACATTCGCGGCGCTATAGACACAGCCGTAGGCTGCGCCCTCATGCAGGGGTCGCTTGCTTACTTCCGCTTCATGACTAGCTGCAGCGCAAAAACATAAAAAAGACCTAAAGGACTGCAATAACCGCTATTGTTGTCCTTTTATAGCCTCACGAACTTTATCACGACAAGCCGCTGCCAAATTTGGATCTTGCTCGTCAAGCCACTCCAAAAGAGGGTCTAGGCGGCTTAAGCGCTCTTCTAAATGTGGCCCTGAAGCATGCGTTAATGTGCCAATGTCAACATGAATGGCTTGCTGTTCCAAAAAGCCTAGGTTGTCTCGAGTTATAGCACCAGAGTCTATATCGTAGACTTGGGCAGCAAGGTCGGCACGAATAAGGGCGATAAGCTCATCAAAGCGAACTTGTGCCCCATCATAGTTTTTCGTTTCTATGAGCTTTTTGTAGGTAGCAAAAACAGGTAAAGCACGCTTTTGAATAACAAAAGGCACCTCATCGATATTTATGGGATGGGAGAAGCCCAATTTATCGAATAGAGTTACCTGGCAATTTACTTCACTTTGCTTTGTTATGTGAGCAAAAACAACACCTGTATGAGCATTAAAGCTCGTTGCAGCTAAGGCGATGCTTGCAAAAATGGAATCTACTTTATCTTGCTTATTCTTAAGGCGCTCGTGAGATGTCACTAGTTTAGACAAGCCTGAAACGTTAAATCTCTGGCATTTTATAAACTTCAGCACGTACTTGCCATCATCACTTGCAAAAACAAAAAACTGACGGCCCTTTCCCAAATAGGTAAAGGGCTGGCTAAGGATGTTCTTTGCATCATCTACAGGTAGAGCACAGTCTAATTTGCCGTACTGCTTTTTAGGCCAATCATCAAGGTGTATTGAGCTCTCATAAAAGCTTTCGACAAGCATTTCATAGGTGTACAAGGCTGCGCCAGCAAGTAAAGATGCAGCTAAAGCTATCCAAAGTGTACGCTTCATAAGCACTTCCTAAAATGAAGCAAGAGCCTTTTTTTGCTCTTTGTCAAAGTGCGCAGCAAGGGGTGGATAGCGAGAGACGAGCCACTTATGTAAAGGCTTTAAGCGACGAAGGTCTTGACTAAAGCGCTCCTTCGTTTTGATGCTCTCTTTTTGGACAAATCTACCTGTGTCGATATAGATAGCCCTATCGGCAAGAAAGCCTATATTATTTTTTGAAATAAGGGCACCATCGGTATCTAAAATACCCTTTTTTGAAACTTCCTTCAAAAGTTCAAATATCTGTGTTATGCGCTCTTTAGCAGCCGGCAACTGCCCAGCCTTCATAAGGCCCTTAATTGTTGGCTTTATAAAGGTGGCCTTTTTCTGAAGAAGAAATTCTGTTTCATCAAGAGATACAGAGTATTCATTTTCAAGCATGTCTGTAAGGATAACAGGCCGAAACTCATTTTTAGTTTTATTGAGGTGGGCGTATACTAAACCCGTTTCTGGGGCAATATTTTCGTAGGCAATTTTTATGGATGAAAAGAGCTCATCAACTCGGGCCTGCCTCTTTTGGCACTTTTTGGCCTTTAAGTCGCGGACTAAAGAGACATCAGGAAGCCAGTCGTACATCACAGGAGGATGGAGCCTCTGGTGTCTAAAAAACTTTAATACATACTTTCCATC
>JAYRNE010000012.1:0-4249 GCA_041912355.1 Chlamydiales bacterium | reverse complement strand
CTTTCCGTTTACTTTAAATGCTATTACCCTTGGTAAGTCTTGCTGTAAATCGGGGGGCATATCGGTAACGTCGGTTACTGACTGCAACCCATCTTGTATACGCTTGCCAGGAATTAAAGAGGGGTTACGAAAACTGTCGGTTATATCAGGCCAATCCTTCCATTCCGCACTTGCTACCTTGCCTTTTAGTGCATCATTTGCTTTAGGGTCCGAAAGCTCGGCGATGTTCCAGGCAGGGGTAGTTTTAGATTTTTTTGTTCCGAGTAATTTAGTACCTAATTCAAGAATGGCTGAATCTATTTTGCCAATCAAAAGAGAAAGCCCATTTCTTTCTTGTCGTACTGTATCAGGATCAGAGCTAGTTAATTCGTTAAACAGGGGGCTGTCTGAAATTTCTATCATCTTCTTTTTCAGTTGATCTAAAGAAGTAATAGCCGCGCTGAGTTTGTCTACGCTTCGGGTGGCTTCTAGCGTTTGAACGTGCTTTAGCGTTTCTGCTCTAAGGCCTGCAACGGAAGCTAATAGCACCCTGTTTGCAACAAGAGCTACTTTATTTTCCTTATCTACTCCCTCTATAGCCATGCCAAGTGTGTTCCACTTGTTAATTTGCCCGCTTAGGTCTGGTCCTACAAAGCTCATAAAGCCCCCTTTTTCTCTATTATATAATTTAAAATAATTATTTACAATAGAGGGGGCTAATCCCATCGAGTTACGTTTTTTTCTTATTCTTATCAGAACTCATTCTTAGAGCAAGGTAAAATCGACATCCTCAATAGGGATGGGTAAATAAGGTTGTGGAGGTTCGCATACGCTCAGCAGAGTTTCAAGAGTGTGAATGAGCATCCGAGTGCGACCTACTATTGCTTCAGGGGATTTTTCGTCAGGGTTGTTGAAAATCTGCTCCAAGGCATCTGAACAGCCCTTTATTATCTGCATGAGTGGATAAAAAGGTTGCACAGCTGCAGGCAAGACGTTAATCCGATTTTGGAGAGCGATCTCCTTTTTTTGCTCTTTTGCACGCTGTAACTCTTCCATTGTACAGACGATTTTTTCTGAGAACCAGAAACATCTATTCTCAAGAAGATTTTGCGTGCCTTTGCCAATAGCTAATTTTCCATCAGGTGACACTTTTTTCGTGCTGGAAAAAACAGCAATATCACAGGCTATGAATTTTACTATAAGGTCGTCAATCTTGAGAGCTGCATAGAGTAGGTGCGGGGTTTTTTTATTCAGTCTAAATTTTTCGCGCGGAGTAAAATTGAACGAAATGGACAAATCTCGTGTATCTGAATTGTAGTTCACATCATTGTTTATAATTCCTCTTACATTTTTTGACTGAGTGGTTGCGGTTTCTGCACTTGTACCTTCAAAAAAAATCAAATTTATCTCTGGGATTTTACGTGCTTTTGATTGTATGGCGTCAAAGTTTACGGTTGCCTCAAGCTTATATTGACGATACGATATAAAGGGAATCGGGATTGGCTCCCAAGAATCATCAACACGCCGCGAAATTGTGCACTTTGTAACAATCGAGGAATAGGGAAGCTGAGCGCTCCCAACAGTTACTGAATAATCATCTGGTACATAACGTAATGGTAACATGCTACACCGTGACAAAATAAGCAGGATAGATTAGCAAGATTGCGTTATATAGGGAATCAAATTAGATTACGCCTGGAGGCGACACCATTTTTCAAATTCTACTGAAATAAACGAAATCAGAGATACAAGAGCTATCCTTAGCCACGATTCTAAAGATATTGGCGCGCTGTGAAATAGCGTATGCATAAGTGGCTCGTAAGTAAAAAGGAGTTGCGAAACAACCATTGCAAGGATGCCAACAAAGGTCCATTTATTTGAAAATATACCTGTGTATGTAAGGGGGCGGGTGAGTGATTGGCAATTAAATAAATAGCCAATTTCAACAAGGACAATTACATTAACAACAGCAGTTCTAGCCGACTCTATCGATTGGTTTTCAATAGCAACTTCCCAAAAAAAGAGCCAAGAAGCTCCTGCCAACATGATAAGAGAGACAAGCCCCGTACGCATAACAACCTCATAGGTAAGTATGGGCTGTTTTGGGTCTCTTGGTGGGCGCAGCATAAGCTCCTTTTCTTTTGGTGCAAAAGCGAAGGTGAGCCCTAAAAATATCGCAGTAGTCATGTTTATCCAGAGAATTTGCACTGGCAGAACGGGAAGGGTAGTCCCTAATAGGATAGCGCCAATGAGAATGGCAGCCTGCCCTCCGTTTGTCGGCAGCGTCCAGACAAGAAATTTCATAAGATTGTCAAAGATCCCGCGCCCCTCTTCGCAAGCGGCTTCAATAGTAGCAAAATTATCATCTGTTAAGATGATGTCGGCAGCTTCCTTTGCAACTTCAGTCCCCGCACGACCCATTGCTATGCCGATATTTGCCTGTTTTAGCGCGGGGGCATCATTTACTCCATCTCCAGTCATTGCAATGACGTGTCCTCTTGCCTGAAGCGCTTTTACTAGGAGGAGCTTCTGTTCTGGGGTAATTCGTGCAAAGACGCTAACTTTGTCGACAGATGCCGTAAGCTCTTCTTTTGACATTTTTTCAAGTTCGCGCCCTGTTAGGGTGATGAGCTTCCCATCCTCTTTTTGGCCTTTTAGGCCGATCTCTTCTGCAATGACACGAGCAGTATCTGCATGATCGCCTGTTACCATCTTTACGCTAATGCCTGCTTGTTGACACTTGTGTATGGCTCTTACTACTTCTGGGCGGGGAGGGTCTATCATGCCCTGTAGGCCAAGAAAGGTAAGTCCCTGTGCAACATGTTCTGATAGAAGTTTTATTTGTTCATCGGGAAGGTAGCGGCGAGTAATAGCAATCACCCTCATTCCTAGGGCTGTCATGGCATCTAGTGCTGCTAGAATAGATGGTTTATCAAGTGCAACGATGTTTCCTTGAGAGTCAACCATATTTTGGCAGCGCTCAAGAAGGCGCTCTAATGCTCCGACTTTGTAGATTATTTTTCCTTGCTTGGCTTGATGCAGTGTAGCTCTATACATATTCTCTGATTCGAATGGAATCATATCCATGCGCGGGGTTGTCTTATGTGTATCTAGATGTAAAATTCCAGCCTTTTCGGCTACAACAAGCATGGCGGCCTCTGTTGGGTCCCCTTGCACCTTGTATTGACCATCTTCAAAGATAATCCTTGAGTCGTTACAGAGCACTCCTGCGCGAAGACATTCAAGTAAATGGGGGTGTTTTTGTGGATCAATCGGCACGCCCTCATAGCATAGGTTGCCCTCTGGATTGTATCCTGAACCAGTTACAGTATATAGTTTCGATCCTGTAAACACTTTGTGGACAGTCATCTGGTTTTCTGTAAGTGTTCCAGTTTTATCAGAACAGATAACCGTAGTGCTTCCAAGGGTTTCTACTGCAGGGAGTTTGCGCACGATGGCACGCTCTTTTGCTAGGCGGCTAACTCCTATTGCTAATACAATAGTCACAGCAGCAGGAAGCCCTTCTGGAATCGCTCCAATGGCAAATGCCACAGAAGCCATGAACATTTCTGTAGCCTTTTCGCCATGCATAAGGCCTACAACGAATGTTAATAGAGCAAATCCTAAAATTGCCCACAGTATGCGCTTGCTGAACTCTGAGAGTTTTTTCGTAAGAGGTGTTGAAAGCTCTGGAGTTTCAGAAAGTAGCCATGCAATGCGCCCCAATTCCGTTTGGTCGCCTATAGCCCATACAACACCTTCTGCTTGTCCTGCGGTAACATAGGTTCCAGTAAAGGCAAGATTTTTGCGGTCTGCAAGCAGTGTAGTAAAAGCAACGGGATTGCTATGTTTAGCAACGGGTAGAGACTCTCCTGTAAGAGAGGATTCGTCAATGTGGAGGTTATGAACTTTGAAAAGCCGCAAATCAGCAGGAATTTTATCTCCACTTTTAATGGTTACAATATCACCTGGAACAAGTTGATCAGCCGGTATAGAACGTTTTTTGCCATCACGTACTACAGCAGCTTCTGAAACAACGAGCTTTGATAGTGCTTGAAGGGCCTTTTCTGCTTTTAGCTCTTGGATAAAGCCAATGAGTGCATTAATAAAAATTACAGTGAATATGACAGATGAATCTACTAGCTCCCCAATAGTTGCGGTGATAAGCGAGGCGATGATGAGTATGTATGCAAGAGGTTGGCGAAATTGGCTAAAAAATTTTTTCCATAGCGAGCTTTTAGGGTGGGTGGTAATGCGATTCGGGCCGAAT
>JAYRNE010000011.1:0-2950 GCA_041912355.1 Chlamydiales bacterium | reverse complement strand
TAATGCACCGCTTTTAATTTATGCCAAATACTTCTATGGTAACAGCATTTCAGCAGGAAAAAGGGAGTACCTTGAAGTGATTGAAGCTAAAAGACTTTGGTATAAATTAAAAGCGGTGCATTACTGCCCCGCACTCCAAAAACTTCGTCCTTTTCGTCCTTTTTACTGAGGTAACATCCCCTTCACAGTATCTAGCAAATACCTCATCTGAGCGTAGGTCACAACTTGGCCAGCTTTTGTAAGCTCTACCCATTTGCCATCTTGAAGCTCTTCTTTTTGGATTTTGATAATGCCCTGAACAGTAGCGACAAAGTAGTGCACAGTTTTATGTATGGGCCTGCCCCGGCTTGAGAAGTGGTAGGATTCTACAAGGGGCTCTTCAGAAATAAGCGTAACCACAGAAAGGCCTGTCTCTTCAAAAAGCTCGCGCTTTGCGCACTCAAGAGCGCTTTCAGTACCTTCTGGGTGGCCTTTAGGCAACGTCCAGTGCCCGCCTCTATGGCGAACAACAAAGACGAACCAACGATCCCCTTCTTTTTGAAGGGGTACAATTCCATATGACTGATCGTATCTCATTATATCAACTTCTATAGCGGCCTAAAACGATGGTGGAGTTATGGCCACCAAAGCCAAAGGAGTTCGAGATACCGATGTTCACGTCAAACTTTTCTTTAACACCTGACGTAGCAAACGACAACTCTTCTGGGTTTTCTAAATTTATTGTAGGATGCACATAGCCTGTCTGTATAGCCTTCACTGTAGCAATAGCTTCTAAGCCGCCAGCTGCACCAAGCGAGTGACCTATCATAGACTTTGTGGCATTCATCATGATCTTGCGAGGGTTTGAAAAGACCTTTTCAACACCTGCTACTTCGCAGATATCACCCGCTGGAGTAGATGTGGCGTGAGCGTTAATGTAGTTTACCTCGCTCTCTGTAATAGAAGCATCGCGAAGGGCCTTTTCAACGCAAAGTCTTACCCCTTCACCATCTCTTCGGGGGTCTGTCATATGGTGGGCATCGCATGAAAGCGCACCGCCGAGATATTCAGCTAAAATAGGCGCTCCCCTCTTCAGAGCATGCTCTAGGCTTTCTAGCACTAAGCAAGCAGCACCTTCTGCCATTACAAAGCCATCGCGGTTTTTATCCCATGGTCGAGATGCCTTTGTAGGCTCATCATTTCGCTCAGATAGCGCTTTGAGGGCACAAAAACCAGCTACTCCAATCGGAGATAGGGGCGCTTCACTTCCACCACAGACCATAAGGTCAGCTTCGCCGTTTCTGATATGCTCCGCAGCTGCTATAATGCAGTTATTGGATGTTGCACATGCTGTAGAAATAGAGTAGTTTGGCCCCATAAAGCCTAAGTCCATCGCCAATAGGGCTGAGCCCATGTTAGTAAGGATAAAAGGTATTAAAAAGGGTGTAATTTTGCGAAGACCTTTTGCCGTTAACGTGTTGACGTTATCTTCAAAGGTTGTCATACCGCCAATACCTGAACCGATGATACAGCCACAGCGCGTTTTATTTAAATGATCGAGGTTTGCAAGATCAAGCTTGGCCATTTCAAGTGCCCTTTTGCCAGAGACCATAGCAAATGAAATGCAGCGATCAACGCGACGAGCCTGCTTTTTGTCGATATAGTCGCCCGCGTCAAAATTTTTTACCTCAGCAGCAATACGTGTGGGAAATTCATCGCATGGAAAAAGAGTAATAGGCCCGACCCCGCTTTTACCCTCAAGCAAGTGATCATAAAAAACATCGACATCTTGGCCAAAACAGGAAACAATTCCCATCCCTGTTACCACAATGCGTTTCTTTGTCATAGTATCCTCTTAAGTTATTGGCTGAAAGTATAGCTTAAGAGGCCCTTTAAGGCAAATAGTTTACACGGGAAAGGACCAAAAGGGGTGGTTCTTTCGTGCCAAGCACAGTCTCAGAAAAAGCCTTACGCTTACGCACTATTCACATGAATAGCAACATCAATAATTTCCGAATTCTGCCAAAGGTGTTCTAGCTGGTATTTTTCCCGCATATCGGGAATAAAAAGATGTATAACAACTTCTGAAAAATCTAAGACAATCCAGTCTCCCTGCCTTAAACCCTCAACATGTACAGGAGTTCTTCCAGCTTCGCTAAGCATATCTACAAGGTACTTTGCAAGTGTCTGAACATGCTTTTCGACATTTCCCTCGGCTATAATAAAATAATCTGTTAACGTAGAGACACCTCGAACATCAAGCGCCATGATATTAAAGCCTTTTTTATCATAAAGGGCCTGACAGATTTGTTCAAGCAAGTGCTGGTCTTCTTTTGGTAAATTATGCATACAGGTTATGACGTTGTATATAGTTATAAACGAGGTTATTAAGTAAGTGTCCGCAATAAAGATTTTTCTTTAATCTATTGCGAATATCAGTGGAACTGACTTCAAAATAGGGCGTATCAGTATAGCAGATATGCTGGTAGTTTTGGCGTGGCATTGCCGCATCCCTTCTCCGTGCAACAAGGGGCACTACCTGTTGCATAAGGGCATCAGCCTCTTTCCAGCTATGTAATGAAGCAAGCTGATCTTCACCGAGTATAAGGTAAAGAGTATCACGGCTTGTCACGAGCTTTTTGTCCTTAAGCTCACGAATTGTATCAATAGTGTAAGATGGGCCCGGCCGCTTAATCTCAAGCGGCAATACTTTACAATAGGGAAGATCCCTAAAAGCCTTTTTCAGCATAGCCAGGCGGTGATTTGCATCAACTGACAGTTGATTGTCTTTAAAGGGGTTTTGGTTTGCTGGGATGATAAGTACAGAATCAAGGTTATGGGCCTCCTTGAGAGCAACTACAAGGGCAATATGCCCAATATGAACTGGATCAAACGTTCCCCCAAAGATTGCTATTTTTGCCATATCACCTATAGTACCCAATTACGCTCATATTAGATTTTTACAGATAAT
>JAYRNE010000010.1:0-4663 GCA_041912355.1 Chlamydiales bacterium | reverse complement strand
TAAATTATTTTATTATATATAATAGATATTTAAAACTATTCAACAATTCGAGTTGGCTGTATCCTATTCGGCTTTGTTGAATGCATCAAAAGAGGCAAAAACATGAGTAATTTGTTATCAGTACTAGAGCAAATTAAAGGAGCAATTTGGGGACCACCCCTACTTGTGCTCTTGATTGGCGTAGGTATTTACCTGACTTTTGCTTTAAAAGGGGTACAGTTTCGCTACCTTTTCAAAGCTTTTTATTTAATTGGTGCTAAAGATAAAGCCGGCATGGCAGGCGATATTAGCCCCTTCCAATCCCTTATGACCTCTATGGCATCAGCTGTAGGTACTGGTAGCATCGTTGGCGTGGCAACAGCTTTAACAGCAGGCGGCCTAGGCGCCGTATTTTGGCTCTGGGTAACAGCCTTTGTTTCTATGGCAATAAAATACTCTGAAAGCCTACTTGCAGTTAAGTATCGCGTTCAAGATGAACGTGGAGAGATGTGCGGTGGCCCTATGTACTATATCGAAAAAGGACTTGGCTGGAAGTGGATGGCTATTGCTTTTGCTGCCTTTGCTTCAATTGCTGCTATCGGCACAGGAAACCTCGTACAGGTAAACTCTATTGCCGATGCTGTAAGCAACATCTATGAAGTTAGCCCCTGGATTACCGGTATCGCTGTCACCATCATCACCGGCATAGTACTCTTTGGCGGCATCAAAAGTATCGGTCGCTTATCAAGCTGGATTGTGCCCTTTAAAGCTTTAGCCTACTCTGGAATTGGCCTTGTTGTTCTTGCTATGTATTCGCACGAGCTTCCAGGAGCTTTTAGCATGATCTTTAAAGCAGCCTTTACTGGCCAAGCAGCTGTAGGTGGCTTTTTAGGAGCTTCAGCTGTAATGGCCCTTCAGATGGGCGTATCCCGCTGCGTATTCTGTAGTGAAGCTGGCCTTGGCATTGCTTCTATTGCTTCAGCAGCAGCTAAGACAAGCTCATCAGGAAGACAAGCTCTTATGTCAATGACAGGAACCCTTGTCTCAACAGCTATCATCTGTACAATTACCGCTTTAGTAATCGCCGTAACTGGCGTATTAGGCACTCAAGATGAATCAGGAGCTACCCTCAACGGTGCCTCACTTGTCATCGCCGCCTTCTCACACGCTGTAAGCGGAGGTAAATATATCGTAATTGTTGGCCTTATCCTCTTTGCCTATACAACCGTGATCTCCTGGGCCTACTACGGTGAAAAATGCTTTGAATATCTCTTCGGTGCAAAATCCGTGACCTTCTACAGAATCATGTACGTAGCTCTTATTGTTCCTGGGTCACTCTTTGCACTCGACGCTGTGTGGTGCTTTGCTGACATCATGAACGGCCTTATGGTAATTCCTAACATGCTAGCGCTTGCCGCTTTAGCTGGCGTATTACGTAAGGAAACAAAGATATTCCTAGAATCAGAAGAAAAAGAACCTGAAGAAGCAGTAGCATAAAGGATAAACTATAATGATGGAAGTACTAGACCGTGTGTGGGGTATGGTGTGGGGGATTCCCTTACTCGCCCTTATTTGTGGAATTGGATTTTACTTAACCTTTGCCCTACGCGGGCTCCAATTTCGCTACCTAGGCTATGCCCTAAAGCTTGCCTTTGGTAGAAATAGGGATAAAGAGAGCCAGGGCGACATCAGCCACTTTCAGTCACTCATGACGGCACTAGCTGCTACTATCGGCATCGGTAACATAGCAGGGGTCGCCACAGGTATCGCTATAGGCGGCCTCGGCGCCCTCTTTTGGATGTGGATGACTGCCCTAATAGGTATGGCAACAAAGTATGCTGAAGCAATTCTTGCCGTAAAGTACCGCGTGCAAGATGCCCGCAAAGAAATGGCTGGCGGCCCTATGTACTTTATTGAACGTGGCCTTGGCTGGAAGTGGCTGGCAGGTTCATTTGCCTTCTTTGGCATTTTTGCAGCCTTTGGTGGCGGCAATATGATTCAGGCTCACTCTGTAGCCGATGTTCTTCATAGCGTATTTAATGTTGATCCTATTTACAGCGCAATCGCTATGGCAATACTTGCCGCCCTTACTATCTTAGGTGGCATCAAGAGCATTGGTAGAGTCGCCTCCTTTTTAGTGCCCTTTATGGCCATTCTCTATATCGGCGGAGCATGCTATGTTCTTGTACACTGCTATGAAAGAATTCCAGACGCTTTAGCTTCTATCTTTTCTAGCGCCTTTTCAGGACAAGCTGCCTTTGGCGGCTTTACTGGCTCAACGCTTGCCATGGCAATTCAGGTAGGCGTAAGCCGCGGCCTTATGACATCAGAAGCTGGCCTTGGAACGGCATCTATTGCAGCAGCTGCAGCAAAAACAGACACCCCTGGCCGTCAGGCGCTTGTCTCGATGACAGGCTGCTTTCTAGCCACTATCATTATGTGCACGGTTACAGGCCTTGTCCTCGGCGTAACAGATGCCTTTGGCAGCCTAGGTGCTGACGGCAAACTCTTAAATGGCGCCAGCATGACAGTAGCTGCCTTTACATCGGTAGTCTCCTGGGGTGGCTATGTCGTAAGTATTGGCCTTGTTTTATTTGCCTTCACAACCCTCATTGGTTGGGCATACTACGGCGAAAAGTGCTCAGAGTATCTTTTTGGGGAAAAGAGTGTTCCCTTCTTTCGCATATTCTTCACCATCATCTGCTTTTGTGGCGCCTTGATGGAGCTTGAAGTTGTATGGAAGATATCTGACATTTTCAACGGCCTCATGGCCTTCCCTAACCTTATAGCCCTCGCGGCCCTTTCTGGTGTTGTCGTGAAAGAAACCAATAGTTTCTTAGCGCAGCTGAAAGAGGAGAGATTAGGAGTTCCTGTTCAGGAAATGACTTCGGCTTAAAAAGGACGAAAAAGACCAAAAAGACGAAGGACACCAATAACTGCTATTGGTGTCCTTTCGTCCTTTTAATTATCGTAAGGCTCAACCTCGAGAAGGCCCGCCAAATGGGGCCCCAGCATCTCAGGTTTTTCAAGATAGCGCATCAATAGTTCACCATGATCAAGTACAGGCCTGTAGTGGCCACTTCTAAGAAGAATTCGTTCTATTTTCCCAGCTTTTATTTGGAATTCCCCAGCGCATAGAATTGGTTCTGCGCCTAAAAAAGAGGTATGGTGAAAGCTCCCCTTTTCCTTTATACCTGCGTAGAGCTTGGTTTTGTTTCCTCCAAGGACAAAAATATACCAATCATCTTTGGGGGTTTTGTCTCCTATTAAGATAAACTGGTCCATAAAAGTCACAAGGTACTGATCTCGCTCTTTGGGAGAGAGGTATTTAATATTTTTTGCTTTAAGTGCCTTTTTTTCTTCTTTACTCAGTGAAGCAATATACTCTTCTAAAGACTTTGTAGTCTGGCTTTTTTGCCAGGCTTTTATGACTTCAAGTGCAGTATCAGAATAGGCATAGGGATGAATAATTTTTCGTTTTTTTGCCCTTTTGTTAAAGGCCGTTGCCTTTATGCCTGCAGTTTCTAGGCTATAGCTTTGTGCTGAAAAACAGTGCTTAGAGACTTCTACGAGAGCATCGCGTAGTTTATAGAGCTTATCGGTATTCTTCTTTCCCCAAGGGCGTATAACAAGCTCATTAAGCGCAACTCCGGCAAACTTCCAGTGTGTGGAATTATAATGTTCTGGTGACTGGAGCATTCTTTCAATGATGGCTACAAGAGTGGTATCCTCCACTTTCTTAAAGCGTCTATTCCATGCCTTAAACTGTTTCTCAGAACCTGCATGGGCTTTATAGATTTTTTTTGCTGTCTTAGGTATTCCTTGTATACGCATAGTCATTCACATTTTGGTTCAAAATTATTTCTATATTAATTTTTGCATTATTATTGCAAGAAATTGATTCCAGTTCTACGATGAATTTTTACAACAGCGAGGAAAACCATGTCTCTGCCACTATACCTAACAACAGAAGTAAAGACGGCCCACCCCTACATCGTAAATAGCGCCGCAAACACCCTTCTTACCCCAGTCCGCTACTTATGGGCAGGAAGAATTATCCAGGTTGTAGATGGCACCATTCAACCTCCACAGGACTATACGCCAAATAAAACCTGGTATAAAACAGCCTTCATGATTGCAGCCCTAATTCCTGGCCTTATCGTAGGAGCCGTAGCCCGCAGCCTTTGCATCTTTATTCAAGAAGTAGATGATGCGATCGAATCACTAGCGCACCGCCTTCGTGAAAAAGCTCTTCCTCCCCAACCTCAACCACCCGAGCTACCACCTGCTCCCCCTGAAAATCCCGCACATATGCCTCTTAGAGGCATTGTAGATAAGACCATTGACTACTATAATAGGCTACTTGCTGCAACGGATGAAGAGATTCCAGAACTTCTTAAAGAGAACGCAAGTGGTGATGTTGAAATAGATTACTTCACTACAGCATCCTTTATAAAAGAGTCGACAGCACCTCTTGAGGATCTTTCTTCCGAAAAGCTAGGAGAAATTCTAACCCTCTTTAATCAGGTGTGCACAAGGCTTGATAAACTTAACTTACTGCACTCTGTTCAAGAGTCCTTCATAAAGCCCCCTGAAGCTAAGCCCCCAGCATCCCAACCGCCAACACCCGCTGCATCCCAAATTGCTCCAGCTGCACAATCCGTTGCTGGATCTCAATCTCGTT
>JAYRNE010000009.1:0-9032 GCA_041912355.1 Chlamydiales bacterium | reverse complement strand
GACAGTCCTCTATTTGCTCTTTTCGTTTTGCTTCTTCCTTTTCCAGTTGGCCTTTAGAAACTTTATCTTTGTCGCTGCCGCCGCATAGCTGTATACTGAAAGCTGCACTAGCTAACAGATCAGGGTTAACATCACTGGGTTTCACAGCGGCTAAATAAGTGGGGCTAGCTACGATTAGAAAGCTATTTGGGGAAAAGAAATAAATATCATCGAGTGAAAGGCATGCCTGGGTATCTAAGATCGACTGCGTAAACGCAGCTATTTCGGTTTCTGTTAATAAGCCCCAGTCGAAATTTGTGATGACAATATAGTCTTCTACTATGGCTAATTTCGGTATAGTAGGATCATGTGTAATGAGATAGGCAATATCCTGAAGTGAATTCTGATCGAGCTTTTCTAATGCTTGTGATAGGGACTCAATTGCTTCATGATAAATGGGATGCTGCTCATATTCATCACCCCTAACTTGAAAACATAAACTCAAAAACATCCCAGCGAAGAAAAGACACCTTGCAAACGCAGATTGGCAATGTTGATAGAGTAACATAGCTGCCTTCAATAGGTTAGTGATTGACAGAGTCTGAGTTCATATATCTTGCCGGGATTTATTACAAGGGAAAGAGTAATACACTATGGTGTGCGGTGTGAATTACTTTTTCTGATTTATTTTGCCTTTCGGCATATCGGGAGGCATTGTTGTTGTCACCTGGAAATCTATGAAATCTACTAATTCAAGATCTATGGCGCTGCCATAGCGGTCTTTAAGGGAGTTGCTTTTGCCGCTTGCTTCGCTTTTGTGGTTTTTTATTTCGTAGTAGATTTCTTTGCGCATCTGGAGCAGGTCTTCGACGGTTTCTTCGTTTTGGAAGAGAGCCATGAGAAGGGGCTTTGGAGCAAGCCACAGGCTCATGATGGTTGCTTTTCGCTGCCTCATGTCGGCAAATTCGGTAAGGGGGAAATAGCCTGCTTGATCGCGTGTTTCGTCGTCGTACACGCGCTTATTGCCGGTAAAGGTTTTGTAGCGAAGATGCTTCATGAGGAAGTCATCAAGCTTAAGTTTACCAAGTTTTTTTACGGATTTTATCCACTGTTTTTCTGCTTGAGCCTCTTTTGCTCGCTCGTAGAGCTCCATAATAAAGCGCTCTTCAAGATCCGGAATGGCTTCTTTTGCTTCTTCAAAAAACTCCTGCCCTTTATAGAGCTCTGTGATCAGGTTTTTTAAGAGTACAAAAGTTGCTCTTCCTTTCTTATCAGTTATGTTAGGATTTTCACCTCTAAATAACTCTGCGAGAGATAAAAAGCTTGTGCAGTTTTCTAGTTTTGTTTTTTTGTCGGTAGGCTCTTCCTGATCCGCTGGCTCTCTTGGTTCTCTTTCCTCATCTTCTTCTTCGGGTTCTTCTGTTACTTCTTCATTTGGGGTAACCTTAGCGGGTGGTTGTGGTGAGGCTGATTTTTTTTGATCAGAAATATTAAGCT
This sequence comes from Chlamydiales bacterium, assembly GCA_041912355.1. Lineage (GTDB taxonomy): Bacteria > Chlamydiota > Chlamydiia > Chlamydiales > FEN-1388 > SZAS-7. The sequence goes on along the minus strand of JAYRNE010000009.1, from coordinate 7,556 downwards.
TTTTGTATATATCGTGAGTGTGTTTATTTAAGTCTTTTAGCATCCATTTGCGGGCGTCTGCAAATGATTCTATTGCAGCGGTGTCCATAAAGATCATATCAGATGCCGATCTCCACTGGGCAGCAGTGAAGAGTGCGAAAATAAGAAGGAGGCCATAAGTTGTTAAAAGTATATGCATAGCCTACTCCTTATCATACACTATAGTATTCAGCGTTGTTGGAAGAAATATCCAGAGCGTGCAGGAGGAAGATTTCTCTCGCTTTATATGAAGCTTAACAAGATTTGGAGTGCGATCATACTCCTGTAGCCACATATCTGTCCATCGTCCCCTTGGGGGTTTTTTTGAGGTGTCTTCTTCTTTCTCTTCCTTTTTTTGGGACTCTTGCTCGCTTTCCTGTCCTAGAAAAAATTCTGCCTTCAAATCTGTAACGTTTGAAAGAAGGGCCTCTTTTTGCATGATATTTGGGATGCCTTCTTCCTCTTCAAAGTAGGGAAATGTCGCCAAGATCAACTGGCCATCTTCTACGTACAATTTTATGATAACATCTACTGAAAAAACATCCTCATGTTCCTGCAAACGCTCAGTAGTAAAGACAAGGCTTATGCCATTTTTTAGGTTGTTAGGTTCTACATAAAAATAGGGCTTTGGTGATTTCTTGTTGGTGATGCCAGAAAAAACCTCTTGTAGGCGGGCTTGCGTTATGAGCAAATGTTCGTTTGCAATCCGAAGTTTATTGAGCTCGTGATTTGTTTTTGCCGTGCGCCAAAATATTCCAAAAATGGCTGTAAGCATTAAAACAAAGAGTGAAGTAGCAACGAGAACTTCAATAAGTATAAAGGCTTTTCGTCTACGTAGGGGCTTCGACAAGTTTGGACCCCTCTTTTTTAAGGCATAGCCTGATTTCAGGAAGTATGGATGGCTCTTCTGCTAAATAGCGTATTGCTAGGTGTACCTTTACTTCCATCAGAGTTTGTGTGATTGGCTCGGTTTTTCCCCGTGGCTTTATAGGCTCAAATGTTGCCTCCACTTCCCAATTTGCTTCGCTTAGCGGATATGTGCTGGACTTTTTATCTTCGATGAGCTTCCAAGGTATTTGATTGGTGTAGAGCTGCTCTAAAAGAAGCACATAGGCTTCCTGGATAAGGCGTTCTTTTTGCACTTTTTTTACGCTAGCCCGAGCATTCTTTATATAATTTTCTTCAAATGATAAAAGAAAAAAGCAGGCTCCTGTCACAAGAAAGATGGCAATGAGCACTTCGATAAGTGTAAATTTATTTCTCTTCTTCTTTTTCATCTTCAGCGATTTCTCGAGGATAAAGTGTCTCTATAACACTTTGATCTTCAATTATAACATTTGGGGCATATTTTGCGGGTAGGCAGGCAACTTTTTTGCCTGACGTAAAGGTGATCTGTACTTCTGTGTTCCGATCGAGTACTCCCCAAGGGAAAAAAGAGACAGAAACACCTTTTTCATTATTTGGAACAACCTCAACTTCTTGGACCCTTGGAAGAGGGGTCTTGTGGCTAAAGGCTACCTTCATTCTTTCGGAAAAAGCCATATCTGGAGAAAGGAAGATAGCTTTTTTGCCTTCATGCTCTCCAAATACTACGCGTACCTGCCCATTTGAAAGCTTTGCTAGGCCGGCAGCCATGCGTAGCTTACTCTCTATAAGATCCACGACATCCTTTTCCTGGCGATCTATATGACCACTATGAAAGTTGATGGCAAGGGATGCGCCCACTATGACAATAATGCCGATAGCCAGTAGGATTTCTAGGATGCTAAAGGGTCGGCGTTTCTTCATATGGGCTTATCTTGAGCGCTTTTTGGAGGCGTCAAAGGCTTCTAGGTTTTTCGAAGTTACGGTAATTGCCTGTTCGCCATTTTTTTCTTCGAAGCTTACTTCATAGGGTTTGCCCCAGCCATCTTTTAGCAGGTCTTCTGATTTGCCGGCTAGCGGGGAATTTGCTACGTAGCTTTGCCAGTTGCTGCCAAGTTCGCTTGGGTTGAGGTCGTTATTTTCGGCAAGTGCAAGGGCGAGTATTGTCTTTATGCGCGAAATGCCCTCCCGCGTTTTAAAGGCTTTACCTTCAGCTAAGCTTGCATTGTAGTTATAGGCAAGAGCGCCCGTGATGGTGGCGATGAGGAGCATAACGACAATCATTTCGATGAGCGTTACGGCTCGCTTTTTTCTCTTTTGTTCTCTTTTCATGGAAATTTCTCCAAAGTTATAGTTGTATACTTGAGCCAAAGCTCGATAGCGGCATGAGTATGGAAAGTAGTACTCCCCCAATCAAGCAGCCCATTAATAAAAGCATTACCGGCTGAGCGAGTGACACGACGCGTGTGAGTGTGCGCTCTGTCTCCTCTTCATACAGGGTTGCAAGCTGATTTAACATGTTTGGCAGCTTGCCCGATTCTTCGCCAATAAGCACCATGCGCGAAAAGAGCGGTGGCACCTCTTTATGGCGGCTAAGCTCGGTACTAAAGGGTATACCTTCGATAATTTTTTGCTCAACCCGCTGCATAATTTCATCTAGGCGGGCATTGCCTAGGGCCTCTTTCGCGTAGGTAAGGCTTACAGTAAGAGGAAGCCCCCCTTCAAGCAGCGTGCCAAGGGTCTTTGCAAAACGTGCAAGGGATGAGCGGATGACGTAGCGATTTAAAAGAGGTACTTTTAAAATATTTCGTTGCAGAGATGCCTTTGCTTTAGGGGTACGCATGCGATAGATGCCATAAATGGCTAACCCTACAACGCAGGCTACAAGCAAAATGCCCCATTCGCGTAAAAACTTTGCGGTGCTAAAGACAACCTTTGTAAACTGGGGGATATTTTTTTCATCAAAAAGCTGCTCTAGTGCCGGTATCACAAAGCCAACAAGCACCGTTACAGCTACTACTAATAGGCCAGAAAGAAGCGCAGGGTAGATAAGGGCGCTAGTTAGTTGCTTACGTATTGTATTGTCATGCACTAAAAAGTTGTTAAGTCTATTGAGGGCAAGCTCTAGGTTGCCAACAGCTTCACCTGCCGAAATAAGGGCGCGATAGAGGGGTGAAAAGCTTTCTGGAAAGTCCGTCATTGCCTGCGAAAGGCTTGATCCTCGCTTAATGCGCTCTGTGAGGCCTAAGATGATGGGGTGGTAGGGCTCTTGGCGCGCCTGCTCTTCAAGAGCTACAAGGCTTTCATAAAGGGGTATTTGGGCGGCAAGTAGCTGGGCAAGCTGCGACGTAAAGATAAGAAGCGTCTCTTTAGTAAGATGGAGCCTTTTAGAGCCCTTTTTTTGAGGCTCTAAAGAGGACACAATAAGCTGAAGCTCGCGAAGCTTGTCTTTTGCTTCTTTTACGTTGATAGCTTCAATAGTGCCTTTTGTGGCTTTTCCTTCTTTTGTGAAGGCTTTATACTGATATATCATACTTTAAAATGCTTCTTCTTCCGCTCTAGTTACTCTCCAAACCTCTTCAGTAGTGGTAAGGCCCTTTATTGCAAGCGACCTGCCACATTCTCTAAGAGTTATCATGCCATCTTCAAGGGCTTTTGCCTGAATTTGTGTAGCTTCTGGGCTCTTTAGCACCTGCTTTCTGACATGTGCTGTTAGCGGCATAAGTTCATAGATGCCATGCCTTCCCTGAAAGCCAGATCCTAAGCAGTTTGAGCAGCCCTTTCCTCTATAGAGTTTGCCCTCAGGAAGCATATTTGGCGTAATTTTAAGGTTCGAAAGTTCGCTTGCGGTTGGCGTGTAGGAGGTTTTACAGTTGGGGCATATGGTGCGAACAAGGCGCTGGGCCATAATGCCTATACAGCAAGATGATATAAGGTAGGATTCTATTCCCATGTCAACTAAGCGCACAATGGCGCTTGGAGCATCATTTGTGTGAAGCGTGCTAAGCACTAAGTGGCCAGTAAGTGCTGATTGAATAGCAATTTCAGCCGTCTCTTTATCGCGTATTTCACCCACCATGATGATGTCAGGGTCTTGACGAAGGATGTGGCGAAGGCCTGCAGCAAAGGATAGCCCAATTTTTGGGTGAACGCCCATCTGTGCAATGCCTTTTAGGCGGTATTCTACAGGATCTTCAATCGTCATGATGTTTGTATGATCATTTTGAAGCTCTGAAAGGGCGCTATAAAGTGTTGTTGTTTTTCCGCTTCCTGTTGGGCCTGTAACTAGGATTATGCCTTCAGTAAAGGCAATTTCGCGGCGGAATTCTTCGAGCATATTATCTGGCATGCCAAGCTTATCAAGGCCTAAAACGATATTGCCCTTATCCAAAATACGAAGCACAATACGCTCACCCGTTACCACAGGGAGTGTACTTACACGAAAGTCTACCTCTTTTCCTCCCATGCGCATCTTTATGCGGCCATCTTGTGGCAGGCGCTTTTCAGCGATGTCAAGCTTTGCCATAACTTTAAGGCGCGTTAGTAGCTGCTGGGTAAGTTCTTGAGAGGGCGAAAGGCGGTTTTGAAGAACGCCGTCGATGCGGTAGCGTATGCAGAGGCCCGTTTCTTTGGGTTCAAAGTGAATATCAGATGCGCCCTGCTGAATAGCTTCAGAGATTACAAAGTTTAAAAGACGAACAACGCCAGGAAGCTCATGGGAGTCATCAAGTAGGTCGTATACCTGGAGCTCGCCCAAGATATCTTCATCATCACTTGTGCCCTGCATGTTATCTAAAAAGACAGCGCTAGAGTCGTCGCTATGATAAAATTCGTGAATAGCTGCAAGTATTGCCTGCTTAGGTACAAAGGCAGTTTCTATCTTTTTGTTAAGGAGGTGGCGAAGCTCTTCTATAGAGTCTAAGTTTAGTGGATCACACGTTGCGACAGTGACATGGTCGTCATTTTCAGCAACAGCAAGCACAAAGTGCTTCTTTACAAAGGAGTAGGGCACTCTGCGAGTGAGGGCCCGATCGATCTGAAAAGATGAAAGGTCATCATAGACTGCAAGGCCAAGCTTTTGGGCGTATACCTTTGCCTGCTCTTCGTCATTAAAAGAGGGTTTAGGAGCAAAAGGGGCCACAGGCTCTTTAAGGGTGGCTTCCTTTTGCTTTTTTGAAGGTAAAAGCGTCCCAACTGCCTCTTGAAGTGACTTTGCTTTAAAGAGCTCTTTCAGGCGCTGCATTGCTATTTTGTTCCTTCTAAAAAGCTGTTATCAGGTCTTCCAAGAAGCATTTTCAGGCTGTTTTCAAAAAGGTGGCGCTTATCTTTTTCGCGGGCCTTAACGAGTGCTTCTAAAAATTCAGGAACATCGCCAGGGCGTTTTTGTACTGCCTCTTGACGCATCTTACGAAATTCATCGATCTTATCTGGCACAATGCGTGGGGTGATAAAGATGAACATCTCTGTTGTAAGATCTTCCATGCGGGTGATGCTGAAGAGCTTGCCGATGCCAGGAAGTTCACCGAGGAATGGAACCATCTCTTGGTTGTCAGCAGCATTTTTACGTCTTAGACCGCCTAGGATGACTGTTTCACCATCGGCTACGCGAACTTCGTTTTTGATGTTTCTTCTTGTAACATCTGGACGGTCACGGCCACTTCCAGGATGTGTAGTTTCAAATAAAACGTCTGTGTCAAGGTGGATAAATCGTGGGGCATTAGAGTCCTCATCTTCGCCATCCATACTATCCATTTTGGCATGGATTGTCGGTGTGATGGAGATGGTAATACCATAATCTTCACGGCTGTAGGAGTCTTTAAGACGCGTTGCCTTTGTGGTGTCAATCTCCACAACGCCCGTATTTATCGATATCTGCTCGACAATTGCGATCTTTGCTGGAACCTGGTTAACAGTTGTTACCGTTGGGTTTGCATTAATCTGGATGTCGTTTTGGCTGAGTAAAAAGTTGTAGGCAAGATCAAATGGGGGCACTATGCCATGCTGTTCCGCTCGCGAGATGATAAACTGCAATACGCCCTTTTCACCATTTGCTTCTTCGCGATCGTCGTGATCGTGGTGGTGTTTATGATGCCTTTTCTTTTGTTTACGATGGCCGCCATCGTTCCAGAGCATAGTTCTTCTATGCTTGTGAGAGGCTCCTGTGCCCATTTTTAGCAGGTTAAAGCCAAAGGTGTTGTTGTCTGTAACGCGCTTTTCAAAGAGGAGCACGTCAATCTGCACCATTCTTTTTGGAACGTCGAGCTTTTTCAATAGGTCACGAAGCTTCGGTAGAATATAGCTTTCAACAACCATCACGATGGAGTTTGTCTTTGGATCGACGATAAAGTTTTCGTGCTTTTCGTAGGTCTTTTTGCGCTCGGCATTCGGCTTAATCTTTGGAGGTGTGATGACAAGGCGGTCATTATCAGTTCTATTGATAATTTCTTCCTTTTTAAAGTCATTTGAGCGGCGAAGTTTATCTGCATACTTTTTGCTATCTTTGCCGCCAAAGGCTTCAAAGCTTTCTACCATCTTGTTATAGACTTGTGCTAAGACGTCAGCAAGTTCTTCGGCTTCAGAGTTTCTGCAGGCATACCAGTAAACGGTCTTGTCTTGCGCTTCGGTTACGCGGTCTTCGATTTCTTTGATGATTACACAGGCTTTTTCAATCTGCTCAGATTTGCCAAGCAAAAAGAGTGACTGTGTCGGGTGCTGAAGGGTGATTACTTTAAAGCCAGAGCCAGAATCTGTTCCGAGAAGTGGCAGGGCATGTCCTGCCTTCATGCCTATTTCTCCACCAGTGTCGCCTAAAAATTTAAAGCCATCGCCTTCAAAGATTGCCTGGAGGATTTTTGCAACTTCTTCACTTTGGGCCTTTTGTAAGGCTACTAGCTTATATTCCTGGCTATGCTTTGGCTGGGAGATGAAGTCGTAGATCTTCATCATTTCCTGGATTTCGCGTGCGTAGCCAACCATGACGATGTTGTTGCCAATTATCTGGATGTACAGCTGCTCTTGAGGCGAAAATTTTTCTAAAAACTGGAATATGCGTTTAAGTTCTGTAGCATGTGGCTGAAGAACAAAGCAGATTCTTGCATCTGGGGATGTAAGCTTTAGCTCATCCTGATCGTCCATGATGGCTACAACGTCAGCTTGGGTTATGCGTAAGAAGAAAAGCTGCCTCATAAAGGGGTTTAGCTGCTTTACGCCTATGCCGTAGTTAGCTAAAACAAGCTCAAGCATCTCACTCCACATAGCTCTTGGAACAGAAAGCTGTGAGCTTACGTGCACCTTAAGGCCTGCTATTTCTGGGGGCATTAGGTAGATATAGTCACCAGAGCCATAGTCAATTACAAGCTGGCCGATAGAGGTGTCGGGCTGATGCCAGAGGCCTTCTTGCTCTGCTTCGCGGCCGCCTTCTGCTAGGAGTTTCCAGTTGTCTTCGAGCTCTCGTATCTCTTTTCTAGTTTCGTTTATCTGGCTTATATAGCCTTTAAAGAGAGATTCAAGAAGTTCAGGTGGGGTGTTAGTGCTTAAGGCCTTGGCGTATTCTTCTTGAGAGGTAATGTAGAGCTTATTAAGGGCTTCGCGCTTTTCTTGTAGGGCTTTATTCAGCTCGGCAAGGCTTTTGCTATCTGCATTTTTTGAGTAGCTTGTTCCGCGACTCAAATTTT
>JAYRNE010000008.1:0-3022 GCA_041912355.1 Chlamydiales bacterium | reverse complement strand
GTTTAAATAAATTTAGAATGCTAAATTTTAAGAGAGTTGACAGCCCACGCCCCACCTATAAGTTTGAAATTTTAGGAACGGGTTAAATAGGTGCCAGTTTCAAAGTCTTCATCTAGCTCTAGTGAAAGGGGCCCTTTTGATTCCTAAGATTCTTTATGTAATGACATTCTATCTAAGAGGATTGTCTACGTATGTTTTAAATGACGCTAATGCTAAAGATTGACAAAAACAGTCCTATTCTAAATACTCATAAAAAAATGGAGGTTATTATGGTACCGGCACGTGAAGTGTATGTTTCTCTTCCAGAATCCTATCGCCAAGATTATGAGCTTGTTCGGCAAGAGCCTGAACAAGGCCGTAAAATTGCAGCCATGAATAACCTTGCAAAAAGAGCGAATTTAGAAGCCAGGAGCCGACTCTACAAGATCGCTATGGTCTTTTGTGCAACTTTGCTGGCTGGAGTTTCTGCTGCAAAATATTTGTTAATACCGGAATCTTTTGCATTTCTTATTGCGGGTGCCACTGCCTTAGGAGCGGCAACCCTCGTCCACCTCTATATAAAACCGAAGTTTTTTCAAACGGAGTTTCCAGCTGGCGCAAACTTTGCAAACTAGCAGCGGCTTACTTAACTTGGCATTCCTGTACAGTTCTAATGAAAGGTGAAAGGGGCCGTCCCCTTTCACTAATTCCTAATACGTGCTCCTTTTCGCTTGCCTTGATTTTTACTTTGCAATATCTTTTGACAAGAGGAGAATACGATGGTTTTAGCAGAAATAAGCAAGCTCAAAAAGTCTATATCTAAATTGTTAGTGGATAGCGGTGTGAAACGTGCTGCCATCTTCGGATCTTTTGCGCGAGGCGAGGCACAAAAGAATAGCGATATTGATCTGCTTATCGAATTCAAGGGAAAGAACAAAAGCTTGTTTGATCTTGTTGCCCTAAAGTTGAAACTGGAAGAAAAACTGGGTAGACATGTTGATGTAGTTACATACAATTCCTTGCATCCTCTTCTTCGTGCACGCATTCTAAGCGAGCAAGTCATTATCTTATGAAAAAGGATCCAGAAGTCCCTTGGAAAAACATTGCAGGCATGCGTGATATTCTGATTCACGAATATTTTGGAGTTGATCTTGAGCTAACCTGGAAAGTGGTTAAAAATGAGATTCCAAAATTACACAAACAGATTCTTGCTATTAAGAAAGAGTTAGCTTAAGCCTATTTCTTATGACTCCTTGTTGCCTATGAGGTACGTTATAAAAGGGGCCGAGGGCTGCGATGTGCGATTCTGTGAGAATCGCACATCGCAGGGGACGGCCCACTTTCATTGTCTTACTACTTTCATTCGAAACATATGGTGGGACGGAAATACCCCAAAGTTTTCCAGTAAGATCCCGAAGAGAACCCTGACAATGTCACCATGATGAAACGGTCAAAGTTCTAGAAAAAGAGGAAAAAACATGTTGCAACTTTAATGCGCAATTAGAGAACCCCGTTTGCCGTTTCCGGCCCTTTTCATTTCTTGTTTTTAGATTGAGAATTATTCTAAGACAGTAAATACTAGATGTTGCAATAAACTAGGAGGAGAATATGTCTTTATTAGCTTCATTACAAAATTTTAATAGAGGATACAACGTCTTTCGAAATACAAGCCAAGTTATTGAACTTATGAGGGATACTGACAATAACCACACCCCTCCAAATTCAGCAAGGAGAGCTCATTTAATTTTTCAAGCTGTAATTTCAGGATTCGATTCTGCACGTACCCTCTTTCCAATTACACCTTTTATGCAAGTCGCTCTTTTACTTTCAGAATTGGGAGCGCGAGTTGTTAATTTAGGTATTGGGGCTTATTTACTTTCGAGAGGCCATCATAACCCTCTTTTGAAAACAAATATGGCGGTAAATGCCCTAAATATTACCAGGTTAGCACTGCTTACTTTTGCTATTATTAAACTGCTACCTATTACCTTTCCAGTATCAGTTGGAATAGCAGCATTGAACTATTCTGATTTTCTCCTTCGGGGAAGGGCTTGGCTACATTATCGCAATAATGCCATTTATGCATAAGCACTCATTTCCATTTAATGAGGGCCATACGTGCATTGTGCATATAGTCGAGCTAAGGTAAGATGGCAGCTAAGAGAATAGCCTTATGGACGCGTAAAAAACCATGAGCTCATTTTTATAGTGGTAATAGCTCGCGCAAACTCTTAGTAAGAGATTTTTGGTCTTTCGAGCCTAATTTGCCAATATGTTTTAAAATAAGGCGCTGATCAAGAGTAAAGAGCTTCATACGGATCAGAGACTGAGCGGACAAGCCAGCTGCATCAAGATCATTTATTTTGACATCGCACGGCCATGGGCTATGCAAGCTTGAGGTAATCATGGCAAGAACACAAGCAGAAGCTCGGTCGTTAAAGGCAACATGATGAGAAAGAACAACTGCGGGGCGTCTTTTTACTTCCAATACGTCTGTAAATGGAAATGGCACAACAACAACATCAAAGGTATCATAAGTGCTTGTAAGCTTCTTCATCTTCTTCAGACTCCCACTCGGTTAATGTGTATCGTAGCGCTTTAAGATAATCTAGATCCAACGGGGTTGCCTTTCGAAGTAATACCTCATTGGTATCAGTTATTTCGTAAACAACCTGATCATGTGAAGTAAGATGCAGAGTATCTCTTACTTCTTTTGGAATAGTCGCCTGAAATTTAGACGTTAGCTTTGCGGTAACTAAATGCATACATACCTCCTTACACCCTTATTGTAATACGGGTATTACATTTCTGTCAAGCCAGTCTCAAATGGCTACTTCTCAGTCATAGAGGCCCGGGCCCGCATTAGGCATATCTCATAGCAAGTTATGCCTAATGCAGGCCCGGCCTAGGGTGTTGATTTAAGCACTTTTTCAAAGAATACGATTTGTGTAAAATTTGTCCTTTAGCGAAGCTTTTGGAGTGACCCACTTTAGTGGGTTTTTTCGTAGGCCGATTTATCGGCCGCACCAAAATAGCGTTATCG
>JAYRNE010000007.1:0-2353 GCA_041912355.1 Chlamydiales bacterium | reverse complement strand
TAAAAGCTTTTTAACACTCGTGCCCGAGCCCGTGCCCGAGTCCGTGCCCGAAGGTTGCCAGCTCGTGCAGTTAAGCAACTAAATACTTCTTGGTTCTTTTGGTTCTTTAATTTTGGGGCGAAGCTTGCTTGTTTGTCCAAAATAACGTATATTTATCCGCAAAAGCCTTAGTGGAGTGAATATATGAAAAAACTGATTGTAATGACAGTAGTTGGTATTGTCAGTTTAGTATCTTCTTGTAGCTATCGCGAATACCCAAAACCTGATAAGAGAGAGAGCGTTCAAAAGGTTAGAGAGCAAATGCTGCCTCTTGTAAGTGAGGAGCGTGAGCTTAACCCATACGGTTCGATTCTCTATGCAGAGCGCGTTAAGGATACCTACATTGAAAATGTAGGGCCTGTTGCTACCTACAGATTCCTTGCAAGACGTTTTCCGCCAGAAGGCAAATATCTTCTTGCTTCAGAAAACCTAGGCTGTCCACGACAGCCCTATGCTTGGTATAACGTTGATGATGATGGCCAGCTAGGCCGCCCGATTGAGACGGGAACACTTATGCTTGATAATGAACATATTCTTATGTTCGACTACTGTAAGGGGGAACCAGTAGATTATTGGTTGGTCTCTGAGGATGGTAAAGCAAGGCAAAGCGTTACAATTGTACCCTACCCGATTTCTATTGAAGCGCGCGATGGGGCCCAAGTTTCTGTAAGACGCCTTACCTATGATGCTCGCTTAGTTTTAGTAGAAGGTTCGGACTTCAATTCTGATGAAAAAATCCTTGTCTCATCGCAATCAGGAACAAATAGAAGTGACAATGTGCCTATAACATGCGTAAATGGCAGATTTAGCATGATCTTAGAGCCATCTTCTCCTGGAAGAAGTGGCGGCACTGCCTATGTTGACGTGCGGCGCTTTAAAGAGCTTTTAACGCTAGAATACGACTGGGGTTCTGAGGCAGTAAATGCCAAAAAACGTCTGGCTAATACCTCTCGCATCCAGCCTGATGCGCTCGTGAAATTACCCATAGACATTAAATAGCTCTCTACAAAAGAGGGGAATGCGGGACTATACTTGACGCTGGGCATGAGTGTCGACGTATGGTCCTTTCGTAATTTAGATAACTTTAAAAATTAATTGACATAACCAAGGGCTTTAGGCTATTTAGTAAGAAAACCAATAAGGCATATTGTGATTCTTGCTAAGGAAGTCATTGTCATTACTGGCTGTAGTGGCCGTACAGGAACGCGTGTGGCGCATAAATTTGCAGACCCGCGATTTTCTGTTATTGGTCTCGATCTTGTATCGCCAAAGATCGCTACAACTAACTTTGAGTTTATCCGCTGTGATATTAGCTCTCAGACAGAGTTGCAAGCGGCTTTTAAACACATACGCGAGAAATATGGCGATCATATAGCCTCCATAATACACCTAGCCTCATTTTATAAGCCTGAAGAGGGAAATTGGCCGAGCTATGAAAAGGTAATGGGCCAAGGCACTTTAAACCTTATCGAAAATGCCCGTACATTTCATCTAGAGCAGCTTTTATATGTAAGTAGCCTTCAGGTAAATGCCCCGTGTGAGCCGGGGCAAAAAATTAACGAATACTGGCCTGTAGAGCCTATATCCGATTATGCACGCTCAAAACTACTTGCAGAAGATCTTTTAAAGAAGAATCACGGCCAAATACCTCTTGTCATTTTGCGAAAAGCTCCAACATATGATGATGGCTGCCATAACTCTCAGCTTGCCCAGCAGATACAGCGCATCTATGAGCGTCTCTCCATATCCTTTTTTTATCCAGGAAACATTGCGCACGGCACGGCGTACCTGCATCTAGATGACCTTGCAGACGCTATATGGTTAGCTGTACAAAGACGTTTTGGCCTATCAAAAGAGATAACCATGATTGTAAGTGAACCAGAAACTGTAAGTTACGGTGAGCTGCAGAAGGTAATAGGGCTTCTTTGCTATGGGGAAGAGTGTCACACCTGGTCGCTTCCTAAGTGGCTTGCAAAGTCCACCGTTCACGCCTTTAAGAAGATGCCATTTTTGCCTGATCTTGGTGTTGAGGATTGGATGATCGATGAAGTACATGGCAATTACTCTTGCGATATAAGTTTTATTCAGGAAAAGCTAGGCTGGGCCCTCAAACATACTTTCAGACAGACCTTGCCTAAAATGATTGCATCCCTTAAAGAAAATCCATTGGCCTGGTACCGAGAAAATGGCCTTACCTTGCAAAGCAAAAAGAAATGAGGAAATAATGAACGACGGCATGTATGAAGCCCACGAATATGAACCTACAGGCTATCCAAATGGCCAAAAGAGAAAAAGAGAGAGGTTTTGGCAGCGG
>JAYRNE010000006.1:0-2971 GCA_041912355.1 Chlamydiales bacterium | reverse complement strand
ATTCGCATTTATACCATTTCAGGAGTTTTATATGCTTTCTTGTAGAGATATTATTAGCGGAGTAGGCGCAGCCATTACGAGTGCAGGATTTGGATACTTTGGCCTTACTGCTTGGCGAGCCTATAATGATAAGACAATAGCGCAAGTGGCATCAATCTGCCAGCAAGTCCCCTCAACAATAGAGAAAGTAGGGACCCTTGTAACAGAGTCTTCACCCCTATCCCTTGTGAAAAATTCCGCCCCTGTATCGACAGTGCTGTCTTACCTACAAGGGTCCCCCAAATTAGTCCAAGTAGGCTCAGTGCTAAAATCGGGGGTAGAAACGGGAAGCACCCTCCTTAAAGCAGGGGCCGAGTATGCTCTTCCCAATGGCGCGCGCGTTACAAAGGACGCCCTTAGCTCCCTCTGTGAAAGTGCAGTACGAATTAATGAATATAGCCTTCATCTGGCAATCGGGGCCGGCATTCTCGCTGCAGGAACTGGAATCTTTGCCCTTTCACGCTGCATAAGCCTAAAAGTCAAGGCAGAGTAAACTCAAAAGCGCCAAAATTTGGAGTATACTCGAAATACAGGCCATTTTTCGCTTGCAAAACCTAGAAATTTGGAGTAGACTCCAAATAAATGGCCAAACTTTCGGAGTGTACTCCAAATGAACAGATTTATACATGATACGTTTCAACGCCTTCTGACAGAACTCACCCTCACACATACTCGCTATTTATACCATAATTTTTCTATAAAAAATCGCCTTACGGGACTTGTCGGCCCTCGCGGAGTAGGAAAAACCACCATGCTGCTACAGTTTATAAAAAATAAACTGAGCCCAAGTGAAAAGGCCTTTTACTTTTCGGCAGATCTTATCTACTTCCAGCAAGCATCATTACTAGAGTTTGTGGCCCACCTGCATCAGGTTGATGGATATAAAATTATTTTCATAGATGAAATTCACAAGTACCGCAACTGGAGCGTGGAGCTAAAAAACCTTTACGACTCCTTCCCCTCACTTAAAATTGTTTTTTCAGGCAGCTCTATGCTTGATTTGGTCCATGGCAAAGGTGATCTTTCACGCCGCGCCAAGATGTACTACCTACGGGGCATGTCCTTTAGAGAATATCTCAACTTTGTGACCAACAATAACTACCCACCAGTTGGCATAGAAGCACTTACAAGCTTGCAAAACAGCCTTTCAGCCATTCCCCAAGTACTGCAGCTCTTTAAGCAGTATCTAGAACATGGCTATTATCCCTTTGTCTTTGAAGACGAGCACTCATACTACGAAAAACTTACGCAAATTATCGACAAAACTATATACGAAGATATCGCAAATTTTTATCAGCTTAAAGCACAAAACCTCTACCATTTCAAGCGCATACTCACCTTTCTTGGGTCAACCCCACCAGGTGAGCTTAGCATCCACAATATAGGTAACAGCCTTGGCATCGACGACAAAACCGCTGAGCATTACCTATCTATTCTAAGTAACGTTGGTCTTGTGCGCTTTTTATATGCATTTGGAGGAGGCAGCAAGGCTCTAAGTAAGCCTCAGAAAATGTTTTTAAACAACACCACTCTTATGAACACCCTCAAGCAGTACCATGGGCGTGATATTAATAAAGGCACGTCACGCGAGCTCTTTTTTGTCCAGACAATGCAAGATAGCGGCCTTGACCTCTATTTTTCAGCCGAGGAAGATTTCCGAACAGAAACCACCATTTTTGAAATAGGCGGTAAAAGCAAAAGCCGCAAGCAACTTAAAGGTGTAAGCAATCCCTCTTATGTCGTAAAAGACGAAATTCTCACTCCTTTTCAGGGAGAGATTCCGCTCTTTTACTTTGGCTTTCTTTATTAGTGGGACTTAAGATACCTCACAGCCTCATAGCCTGCCTTCATACCTTCACCTGTGGATATTGCTGCCTGCTTGTGGCCAAAGTCCTTGTCTATACAGGCACCAGCTGCAAAAATACCTTGGGCATTAGTTGCATGGCTGTCGGGTAGGGTTTTTATGTAGCCTGCCTCATTAAGAGCTACGCATCGAGAAAAGAGCGCTGTATTTGCCCGTCTTCCAATGGCGCTGACTACAGAATCACAGGACAAACGAGTGCCATCTTCAAAGGCCACCCCTTTTACTTCCTCGCTACCCTCTATTTCTTTTAGAGATTTATTATAGACAATCTCTATGCGGGAATTTTTGGAGAGCTTTTGTTCTTTTTCTTGTGTCGTTTTAAGCTCGCTACCCCTTACAAGCAAGTAGACCTTCTCACTATTTTTTGCAGCTTTTAAGGCCTTTTTTACGGCATCATCTCCAGAGCCAACTACCGCTACAGTTTTTGGGCTTGAGGCGGCTTTTAGGGACGCACCAGGAACATCTAACGTTTTCGGATTATCGCCTGTAGTAATAATCACCACTTTAGCTGTAATTGTTTCGCCATTTGCTGTTGTCAGGGTATAAGAGGTGGAATTAGAAACAATAGATGTAAGGTAGGCTTCTGAAAATAGAGCCCCTACTTTTAGGGCATTTGCTTTTGCATGCTCTAGAATTTGCATGCCAGAAGTTTTTGGATCAACACCTGGATAGTTCTTTACCTTTTTCTTGATTGTAAGGTTGCTCTCTTTAAGCGTGCCCAAAATAAGGGTCTTTTTTCCCTTTGATGCTGTTACATACCCAGCACTCAAGCCTGCAGTTCCTGCACCCACAACCACAACATCAACCGCTTGCATAAAAAACCTCCAAATTTAATAAAACACTATACCAAATTATTTAATTTAATAAAAGTATTTTATTATAAAGGCTTGATAAAATAGGTTATTTTATTATAAAATCTTATCTATGACACCTTGTAAATCACCATCATCTACCGAAATCGTCTCTTCGTTAGAATTATCTCCTCCAATATATGAAAGAATTAAAAAAATTCTTACAAAAAACCCTCTTCAGTTTACCGAAGAGCGGGCAGAACGCTTAGTTCAGTCT
>JAYRNE010000005.1:0-6463 GCA_041912355.1 Chlamydiales bacterium | reverse complement strand
GAGGTGTCTATTTCTAAAGCGGTCGCGGTTTTGGTTTGTTAAGGGCTCTTGCAGGATGGTTAATGAGCCAGTTGTAGGATCGTCTAGCGTTCCGAGAATGTGCAGAAGCGTCGTCTTTCCTTCGCCTGATTTTCCTACTATTGCCACGCTTTCACCTCGCTTTACTGTAAGCGAAATGCCCTTAAGGATTTCTAGGGGAGCGGGGCATAAGAAGGTCTTTGTAATGTCGTCGGCTTGTAGTACTACCTCATCATTCATTGCGTAGGGCCTCCGAGGTATTTATTCTACTTGCCTGAATAGCAGGCACTAGCCCAGCAAGACATGAAAGAAGTGCTGCCATAATAAGAACATAGATGAGGCTAGGCACACTTACTTCATTTGGCAGGCTATTAGCGTAGAATGTTGAATGAAGCACTTCAAAGCCCTGCAGCTTTCCTAAAAGAGCTAAAAGGCCTGATAGGTTCTTTAATGTAAAGACGGCAAAGATTGCGCCGATAAGGCTTCCAACTGCCCCTAAGAGAAAGCCGCATAGGCCAAAGATAAAGGCGATACTGCCGCTTGAGGCGCCAAGTGCGCGAAGTATTGCTACTTCCTTACGCTTATCGCGAACTAAGATAATGAGCATGCTGATAATGTTCGAGCAGGCAACGATAGTGATAATGATAGAGATCAGCGAAAAGAGGTTTTTGTCGCTTCTCATCTGCTGAAAGATGTCCTTTGTAAAGTCATACTCATCATAGGTCTGCACCTGCCAGTAGCGTAGAAGGCCTTTAGCCTTTAATAAATCAACGATCTTCTCTTTAATTTCTTGAGCATTTTTTAAGTCGGAAAAGTCTACTGTAATGCCGGTAGGAAGGCCACTTTCTTGACTAAAGCTTGCTGAAAGTATCTGTGAAATAAGCTCATCTGGTACAAGTGCAACCTTGCCTCCAATAGGCAGTATGCCTGGGTCATAAAAGCCTGCCACGCGTACTTTGGAGCGTAGCTCCTGTGTGGCTGTTGCTCCAAAGCCTTTGTAGGTGATATTGCCTTCATCTCCAGCTAAAACGCCAGCCTCTTTGAAGCTTTTGGGTAGTAGTATGCCATAGCCAACGCGCGCCTTTGACATATTCTTGCGGTCTTCATTATCTAGTGGCAGTTTGCTTTTTACTAGCCGTTTACTTGCTTCATTCATGCCCATGAGGTAGGTGTTTGCGCTAAGCTCCTGTTCTGAGAAGTTGCCGAAGGGCCCAAATTCACGCACTAGGCGAAGCTGGAGCTGTCCTTGAGCTGTTTCAAAGATAGTGCTTGTAGTGGAAGGAATTCCCTCCAAAAGGTGCATGGTCTCTTTTATTATATCGACATGCTCGTTTTGAGGAAAATCGCGAGGAAGCGTGGCATCGGATTCAGCCTGAAAGGGGTCTGTTACTTTAGCATGTAGCTTTTCTCTTAGGCTTTTATAGGCATAGCCAGAGCGCTCTGAATAGGCATCAATTTGGTAGTAGTAGCTATTATAGTAAGCAGGTGTTGGTGTGAGGCGAAGGGGGCCTGTGAGGGCAACCATTTTTTCTGTCCAGCTTCTCTCAATGCCTTCTTGAGCAGAAAAAAAAACAATACTCAACCATACGACGATGGCAATGACAAAGACAGAGATAAGACTGATAATGGAGACAGAAAGCTGACGCACGCGAGGTATTAAGTACTTACGTGCGACAGAGAGTTCGAACATGAGGGTTATTTTGTTTCCTTAAACTCGCAATGCTCGCGAATTGTCGGGTCAAACTTACGAAGAGTAATGCGATCAGGCGTCTTCGTTTTGTTCTTTGTTGTGAAGTAATGGAAGCTGCTTTTTGAGCTTTTGAGTTTAATTTTTTCGCGCTTAGATGCCATTGTGGACTTCTCCTAAAATTTAAAGGCGTGAGTTTAGCATAAAAAGCCCATGGCTGTCAAGAGACCTGACACCAATGTCTCTTTTTTTTGCATTTAATGGGTTTGTTGAGTATACAAGTCTCTTAATTTAGGAATAGCCTATGACAAAAACCTTTTTTACGACTCAGCAGTTTCCGGTGGTAAGAGCGCATCGCCTAAGGCGCCATCCCTGGCTTCGAAATATGGTTCAGGAGAATACTGTTACACCTCACGACCTTGTCTGGACAGTGATTATTCGTGAAGATAACGTCGACCCGCATATTCCTGGCATGCCTGGGTGTTTACGCCTTACCCTTAATGAGCTTGTAGAAGGGGCTTTAGAGGCATCTGATCTTGGTATTCCCGCTGTCGCCTTTTTTCCCCATGTTGACCAAGATAAAAAAGACGAAAATGCCTCTGAGGCACTAAACCCAGACTCTTTAAATATCCGTGCAATAGCCGCTCTAAAGGCAAAATGTCCTAACATTGGGGTAATTACCGATGTTGCGCTTGATCCATTCACATCACATGGCTTTGATGGCCTTATGAAAGGTGATAGAATCGACAATGATGCTACGCTTGAAGTGCTTGCCAAAAGTGCCCTTCTTCATGCAGAAGCTGGTAGCGACATCATTGCCCCATCAGAGATGATGGATGGTCGCATTGGCGCGATACGAGCTAGCCTAGATAGAGCAGGCTTTTCCCATGTTTCGCTCTTATCCTATTCGGCAAAGTATGCCTCTAGCTTCTATGGACCCTACCGTGGCGGAATAGGGTCACTTAAAAACCTAGGAAAAGGCGACAAGAAAACATTTTATTTAAATCCGGCTAATAAAGCTGACGCCTTGCGCGAAGTCTCTCAAGACCTTCTTGAAGGTGCTGATATGGTCATGGTAAAGCCTGGCCTTCCCTACCTCGATGTTATTGCGGCAATAAAAGAGACTTTCCAAGTTCCAACCTTTGCCTTTCACGTAAGTGGGGAGTATGGCTGCTTAAAGCTCATGCACGAAGCAGGCTTCTTAGACTTTCACCGAGCCTTTCATGAAGTGCTGCTCTCTTTCAAAAGAGCAGGGTGTGATGGTATTCTTACTTATGGTGCTCTAGAATATGCCCGAAAGGCATAAAAGGTCATAAAGGACCCAAAGTCCTTTATGTGCTTTAAATACTGTTTTCCAAAATGTCTTGCCTGATAGCCTGCATCTTCTGGACCATAAAGTGAAGGTTGTGGATGGTGGCAAGCTGCAGTGCTACAAGCTCTTTTGCTTTGAAGAGGTGGTGGAGGTACGCTCGGCTAAAGCGCGTGCATGTGAAGCAGGCGCAGCCCTCAACAAGAGGGGCAAGGTTTTGCTTGTTTTCACCTTTTGTGATATTAATATTTCCTTGAGGTGAAAGTGCCATGCCGTGGCGGGCAAGCTTTGTGGGGTAGGAGCTATCGAACGTGTCGAGACCAAAGGGGATAGATGCTTCTAGCGAGGTAAGATCGCCTATACCCAAAAGGTGGCGTGGATGGCTGTCAGGTAAGTTAGGGGTTGTGTGGGATAAAAGCTCTAGTAGTTCACTTCTATGCTTGCCGAGACTTCCGCCAATGGCAAAGCCATCAAAAGCTAAATTGCGTAAAATCTCACAGCTTTTTTTGCGAAGGTCCCAATTTACCCCTCCATGAATGACGGCAAATATTGCCTGATTTTGCGGTGAAGCTAGGTGTGTGTTAAGAGAGCGCTCCTGCCAGCGGTGGGTGCGGTTAAAGGACTCTAAAAGAGCATCGCTGCTTATGTGGTAGGGGGGCAATTCGTCGAAGGGGATGATGATATCAGCACCAAGGTCTTTTTGTGCTTCTATTGAACTTTCAGGGGTAAGCATAACTCTTTTGCCATCTATATAGGAGCGAAAGAGGACACCCTCTTCTGATATCTTGATAACAGAGTTTCCATGTTTTTTTGTACCGCGGCTTTTAAGCTCGTCAGCTACACCGCCATAGGCAAGGCTAAAGACCTGAAAGCCCCCAGAATCTGTGATAATCGGCATTTTGCGGTGGATAAAGGAATGAAGCCCACCAGCTTCTTTAACAACCTTTGTGCCTGGTTGTAAAAGCAGGTGATAGGTGTTACAGAACATAAGCTGTAGACCTATGTCGTGAAGGGTTGCGTTATCTAAAGCCTTCAGGGTACCATTAGTGCCCACTGCTACAAAGTTTGGCGTGTCGATAATTCCATGCGGTGTGTGGATGCGCCCAACTCTTGCTTGTGATTTCGTTGACTTATGCAGCACTTCAAACTTCATATCTTAGCCTTTTTAGTGTTGAAAGATTTAGGATGAGGGCAATAGAGAGCTTGATGATAAAGCTTACGACAACAACATCAAAAAGGTCGCTTACAAGGCCCCATAGGCCTAGTATAGAAAAAAGTAGTGTGTCGACAAACTGCGATAGCGTAAGGCTAATGCAGTTTCGTGTAAACAGGGATAAATTCGATGCTCTACTCTTTAAAAAGTGAAAAAATTGCACGTCAAACCACTGAACGCATAAAAAAGCTGTTATGGATGCAGCCACAAGGCGCGGTGTCGTAGAGAGAATAAGCTTGTAGGCCTCTTGGGAATAGTCATGCGCGCTTGCTTGATATACAAGGTGTATAAGGGACATAAGAACGAAGAAGAGAAGCAGGATAAAGGAAATCCAAACAGCCTTTTTGGCAATTTCTTTGCCATAGTACTCTTGTAGGATATTAAGTCCCAAAGCGCAGTTTACCGCATAGACATCGCTTGCAGTAACTGTAAAGCCAAAGAGGCTAATTTGCTTTAGTACAAAGAGGTTTGCGAGTATTGGCTGCAGCCCTATCCAACAAACAAGCCCTTCTTTGCCAAATTTCATGCAGGGCCACAAAAAGGCCCCAGCAATCACAAGATGTAGTAAAATTATAATTTCATTCATAAAATTATAATATTATACATGATAGGGTGGTTAACTGCCAATTAGCTTTTATGTAAACTTCTTCGTGCTATAAGGGTGGGGGCGATGATTAACGGGATAGGTAGGATGCTTATTTTGTTTTATTTTGCTTCTCCGATGCCAAAGGTGAAGGTGTAAAAGGCAATCCCAGCGGGGACATCTATGCTAAGAACATGCGTTGAAACATCTCCATGAAGATCTACTAGGTCATATTTTCTATCACCATCTAAGAAGATTTGGCCTTCTAAGTCAGTGTCATTCGTGGAGTATTTTTGGGGTAGGGCTTTGCCATCAAGATAGAGTGTGAGAGGCTCGGAGCTCTTACCTCCGATAACAGCGTGAACAGTGCCCGCAGTAAACTTAATAGAAATTTGGCAGTTAGAGCCGGCGCTCGTTATGCTGTCAGACGCTACGCGCCAAAGGCCCTTTAAGCCAACTTGATCATCTTTTAGGGGCGCTTTAAAGGTGTATGACTCTACTGAATTTGGGCTTAAGGCTATTTCTGAAGTGTAGCTTTCGGCGCGAGCCGATCCTAAATAGGTTTCTGGGGTAATCGATGGGTGTGGTTTTATTGTGATTTTGTTTGCGAGTGGGGCAAGGCCAAGCTCTTTGCGAATAGCATTTTCAAGCTCTTGGTAGTTTCCTTCGCCAATATGGGTAAATACAATATTCCCTTCTTTGTTCACTAGGTAACTTGTGGGCCAGTATTTATTATGATAAGCGCGCCATGTTTTGTAGTCGTTATCAAGTGCTACAGGGTATTGTATATGAAAGCGTTTTACGGCGGCTTGTACATTCTCTAGAGACTGCTCAAAGCTGAATTCTGGCGTATGAACGCCCACAATAGTAAAGCCCTTATCTTTATAGTCTTTGTACCAGCCAGTAAGATGGGGTAGAGTGCGTATGCAGTTAATGCAAGTATAGTCCCAAAAATCTATAAGCACAACTTTACCTTGTAAATCTTCAATATGAATTGGATCTGAGTTTATCCAGTTTGATACGCCTTGAAAGTCTTGTGCTTTTTGCTCTTCGCCTTTAAGGACTGTTGCAAGTAGCAACATAAGAGAAAGTACATAATACATAATCACCTCAATAACCGCTTTATAATAAAAAAATGATTTACAGTCATCAAAAAAGGGACACAAAGGACGAAGTATTAGGCTCTAAAATCGGCAAGAAGCGAGACTTAGCGCTTTACGCCTTGGTACTTTCTCCTTTTTGTCCTTTTTGTTTCTCTGTAAATACAAAAATCCGTTATTCTAATTGGCCATGAAGAAAAAGTATTTGTCGGAACTACACATTTACCCCGTAAAATCATGCAAGGGGATGTCGCTTCGTAGCGTCAAGGTGGGTCCAAAAGGTCCTGCGATGGATCGACGTTGGATGGTAGTAGATAAAACAGGATGCTTTCTCTCTCAAAGAGTTTTCCCGCGAATGGCGATTATTCATGCCTATTTTGATGATCGCTACCTTTTTCTTTCAGCTCCTGGAATGATGCCTCTTATGATTCCTCATGCACCTGCTGTAGAAAGTCTTCAGGTGGTAGTGTGGGATGATACTTGCCTTGCGCATGATATGGGTGATAAAGCAGCATCCTGGGTAAGTGAATTCCTAAAAACAGATGCCCGTCTT
>JAYRNE010000004.1:0-5202 GCA_041912355.1 Chlamydiales bacterium | reverse complement strand
GCTTAACCACATCCCAAATAGCATCAATCGTAACCTCTTGAAAATGTTAATAATTCAACTAAATAACATAATAATAGTTTCCAAAAATTATTAAATCATATAAACTTTAAAATTAACAAAATAAAATAAAGGTATTTTTATTATGATTAGTAATTCAGTTTTTAATAGAGCGGATCTACAAACTTCTTTACAACCTATAGCCGAGCAAGCGCATTCTGGCGCTCTCCCGGAAAAAGTAAATTTCAGCAATCATGTAGAAGCAGCACAACCAATCGTAATAAAAGGCTGGCACGAACGTACAATCCTTAAGCTTAATGAGGTGGATCGTAAACTGGATGAATTAATCCCAAATTTTTCAATCCAAAACCGAATTGACGCTCTTGGAGAAGCCATTGAAAAGAAGTTTGCACCCCTTGTCACCTTCAATAAATGGCTTAATAGCACAGGACAAGGTTCATGGTACCGTAAGCTAGCTATACACTTGGCAAAACTACCCGCCCTTGCTGCAAGAAATATTATACAACAACTCTACACGATTATTCGTGGCATCGTATATGGCGCAGTCCACCCATTAAAGGCAACTAATAACTTATTGAAAATGCTAGTGACCTTAGCCCACGAACTTACAAAACCGGAAACTTGGGCAAAAATAGGTGCCACTACTATTGGCACAAGCATGGGCCAAGCTGCTATCGGCGGTAATCTTTTGTCTTTAATAGGATTGGGGATCGGCGGCGCTCTAGTTGTTGGCGGCGTATCACTCGGTGCAGTTAAGTCAGCCCTTTATGCGGAAAAAGACAAACGTATGGACGCTGTAAAGCAACACCTCCTTAAACAAGCACAAGACCTCTCTGAGACTGTGGTAACTGGATTTGCAATGGGCCTCATCATTGGTGGAATAAAGCGCGCTTATCGTGAACGTCTAGCGAAAGCAGTTGAACAGAAAAAAAATGAGCCTGAGCTTATTCACCATGAAGAAGGAAAAATAACTCATGCTCTTAAGGCATCACATTCCAGCAAGCTCCCCAAGCATTTCCCAAGCTCGCTTTATACAGACGAAGTGAGAATGGGATCTGGTCCGAATGGCGGCCTCCAACATACTGCCTTTTTTGAAAAGACCGGAGGTCTAAAGAAAGACATAACAGCAGTGTCAGTAAATATCGATCCGACCGGCATTACTCCGAATAATACACAATATCTCTATCATGGAAAAGAATTGATAAGTACCACAAATCAATGGTATTTTGAAAATATCAATGGATATACCTATGTTGTATGGGAGCATAAAGATGTCCTCGTTTATGCTGGAGATTTCGATGCACTCATTCTGAAAATATAAGAACAAGAAACACTGGTATCAGTACATGTTCAGGCAAAGGCAGCCGTGAACATGTACGCAGTATCAATAGGATTTACTTGACAAGCAAAGATTGCCATCAAGCAACAAATAAATTTTTATCAAGGTAAAATGTATTTAATGAAAAGATTCATATTATTTATTATCGCAGCAATCTCACTCAGCATAAATTTAATCTCAAGCCAGCTGGGCTAAATATGTAGCGGACGGCATGAATGTCCTAACCTAACGTCAGTCGCAGGCGCTTTGCGTGCATTGTACATTTCCAATGACGCTGGCCCCATCCCTTAAATCACAGGACACAGCTCATTTTATACGCGCAATTATTTTATCTTTAAGTCCACATCGTATTTTTGTGATGGAGGAAAAGCTTGTAACCATAATTGTTGCTGGCGATAGTACTCTTCCTCATTAGCATACCATGATTCTAACTTTAAGCTTTCTTTATTAAAAACTAAATGATAGGGAACCCAACCTTTCCAAGGCTGATGTAAACTGTAATTCCAGATCAGCTTATCCGAAATAAATTCAGAACTTGAAGGATTACCCAAAAGAGCTACAACTTCGGTCGTAGACATCCCATGGGACAATTTAGTCGTTCTAGAGATAGAACCAAGCTCATTAGTTAGATGGCTACACCCTGAAAATACAATTAAAGTTACCGCAAAGATGAAAACCATCAAAAGCTGTTGCTTTATTTTTTCCATTACCACAAAAAACACCCCAAAATTATTAAAATACATTAAAGAACAAAAATTATAACATAAGCAATCCCTTTATTGCGAATATTTTTGTTTCTAAATGATTGGGGCTGTAATTGATTGTCAACTTGCTGTTGGTATATTTTTTAAATACCGTTCAAGCGTATGGGGCTTTTGCTTTTTCACGAGCTCAAGAACATGATAACTTAAAAGAATGATAGAGTTGATTAAATCACCCGTCACGCGTATCACCTTTCCAGGAGTTACTTTCATTACAAATTTCATTGAGGCACTTCCCTTTGTAACAAATTTTATTCCATCCGCTTGTTTAGCTATAGGGATAGCACAAGAAAAAACTCCTTTTGTTTTTGTTTTTTCGCTCCACCTAGGAATCAAAGTATCTCTAGTATGAGAAAAGGCATTCCTGAAATCAAAAAGAAAGAAACCTAGACCATCAAGCGCTCCTTCCACATGAACATTATCCACAAAATCGATATGCTCTTTTAGTGCTTGCCGCATTATCTCAGCGTGGTTAGCCAATACAGAAAGACGTAAAGCTTCAAACATTTGCAAGTAATCTTGTTCATTTCTAACAATAGCAGCTGGCAATTGAATTAGGCGCCTCCATTCAAAGCAATCACGCATTATAAGCAATTCTCTATTCGCAAAGACCATGTGAGCCAGAGAAGATTGGAGTTTATAAAAACTTTTTCTTAAAGCCATACAAGAGATGCCTCAAAATACTTTTGTGTTTAGTGAAAGGGGGGCGTGAATTAAAAGACGCCAGCCCCTTTTATTTAGTTTGATTAGACTGAATAATCCACATGTTGATAACATATGCTGTCCGAGAATCATGTTCTAATAATTTACTTTTTTCAATTGACTTTTTTTTTAAATGCTTACTGCAAAAGCTTCTCGAAGATTTGCTAGCAAAAACCCTAATATTTTAAGAACATCTGGTCTTCACAATAAAACACTCGCAAAGGAGTTGATATATATGATGCAAAGCAGCTGAAAACTCTTGTAAAGGTTTTACACTACTCTTTTTCTCATTATGTCTGAGACAAATTGTACCTTCACAATAGCGAATTGCATTATAAAAATTGCTTAATTCAACGAGTACGAGCATATATTGTTTAGAAGTGCTTATTTCAACAAGCTTTGGATAGGCGCTCAACAAATCATTTAGAAGATCATCGATATTATGATTCCTATGGGAATCTTTTAATTCACCATCTCTTAAAGCGAGTAGACTTTTTAACATCAGCTCCACGGCTAGATGGAATAACACGAGCGAGGCATTTAAATTTTCTAAACTAGGAACTTCTAACCCAGACACAACGATGCAGCCATCACCAAAAGTTGCACAAAATGATTTATAAAATCCCAGAGAACCACGATAGAGGAGGGCTGCTGGATTGATGCCTTTTTGGAAAGGCTTAAACTCTAGCATTTTTTTTCTACCTCGTCCCAAACCAATGCTTTTTGCCAACATAACCCCCAATATGACCCAGTGTAAACTTGACTCTTCAATTGACAGGCCATACTTATACAATTAACACCACATGCCTCCAAAACGTGTTCAGAGAGCGAAATGAAGCGTATAAAAACCCACGATATTTAACAATACAAGAATGACGAATTAACAGCCCTTGCCACAAGACCCACATCACTGTGAAGTTAGAGTGCGTAATATTTGCATAATTGGGGGCGTTGTGCGTATTTGCGTAATTGGTTAAAATCGGCTTCAGGATAAAGTGTGGGGGTGGGTGGATTCGAACCACCGTATACCGAAGTAGAGGGATTTACAGTCCCTTGCAATTGGCCGCTATGCGACACCCCCGGGAGACTTTTGAGCCGGAAGGCTCAAAAAAAAGATTGCTGACAGTAGGAATTGAACCCACAACCATCCGATTACAAATCGGGCGCTCTACCAATTGAGCTATGTCAGCATAATTGGTCTAAGTGTATATCATAGGCGAAAGATTTCGGACAAGAGGTTTTTAATCGGGAGAAAGATTTTTGCATCACACCCTATTCACAATAGCATGTAGAGGCATAAAAGCAACCAATAAGCATTATTGGTTGCTTTGGTTATTTTGGTCCTTTTTATTGCAAAGCGCTTAGATCTTAAAATTGCGTGGTGGCGTAAGCTCAGGGGTTTCAGCTTCTTTCGTGCTGGCTTTTGATTCGGGCATGCCTTCAGCGACTTTATTTGCCTCATCCTTAGCTTCTAGAGCTTGAATGATCTTGCTCGCAAAGTTAACAAGAGGGGTTTTCGTGGGGTCTTGGGCGGTATAGTTGCGCTTTGCTTTTTGAAGCTCCTGCTGCATCTTACCGTGACATTTTTTATACTTTAGGCCTGAGCCACAAGGGCATGGGTCGTTTCGTTTAGCATCCATAGCTTGTAATACTTCTAGTAAATCGGTATTATATATCGCATGAATGATGGAATTTGTCAAGTAACTCACTCCTGCAGGCCGCCATGGACCGGTCTTGGAAAGCGCCTAGAGAGTGCTACCCGCAAGGCTTTGTTCGATTTTGGACTAGTTGAAGGCGTAACAAATTTAGCTGTCGCACTCAGCGGTGGCAAAGATAGCCTTACATTACTATTTCTTTTAAAAGCAATTTCCGGAAAGGGATTCCCTCCATTTAAAATTACTGCTATTAATGTAAGCGGCGAGTTTACTTGCGGAGCAAGTATAAGTGGTGGATACCTTGAAAAGGTCTGCCATGAGCTTGAAGTACCACTTATTGTGCGAACTTCAGAAAAAAAACTTGAAAACCTAGAGTGCTACAGCTGCTCGCGTGAACGCCGCTCACTACTCTTTAAAGCTGCAAAAGAGGCCGGCTGCGAAGCAATTGCCTTTGGTCACCACTCTGACGATAGCGCTCAGACACTCCTTATGAACCTTTTGCATAAAGGGGAATTTGCAGCACTTTTGCCAAAGCTACACATGCGCGATTTTGGCATTACCATCGTGCGCCCACTTATTTACATCACTGAAGCCGACATTAAGGAATTTGCCAAGATGTATGGCTTTGCAAGAATTACCTGCCGCTGCCCTGTAGGGCAAAATTCTGTCCGCAAAAAGACAGATGCGTTGATAAATGAAATAGAGGCACTTTATCCTAATGCACGAG
>JAYRNE010000003.1:0-6740 GCA_041912355.1 Chlamydiales bacterium | reverse complement strand
GTTTACCTTCATAATGCCCATGCGGCGAGCGTCTTTGCGGTTTACAGGCAGTGTTGCTACGAGAACGTCTACATCCTTTTCTTGCGCAGTCTCAACCATCCTCTGAAAATCCATGTGGTAGAGCTGGTCACCTGAGAGTATAAGAAAGTAGTCAGCCGGAGTTTCAATAAGGTATTCTAGATTTTGCCGAATAGCATCGGCAGTTCCCTTGTACCAACCGCCCTTTTCAGGCTTTTGTTCTGCGCCAAGAATTTCTATAAACCCTTGAGAGTGAGAGGTGTTACGGTAGGATTGGAAGATGTGCTGGTGCAGCGACGCAGACAAAAACTGGGTTACAATATAGTTTTTATGAATGTGAGAGTTAAGGGCATTAGAGAGAGGAACATCTACAAGGCGAAAGCGCCCACCAAAAAGAATTGCAGGCTTACAGTTGCGAGTTGTGAGAGGAAAAAGTCGAGTGCCCTGGCCGCCACCTAAAATCACGCATGCTACGCGTGACATATCAACATGGTGTTTCGTTTTCTTTTTCCGATTTTTAGTCTCTTGCGACGTTAGTAATGGGGCGATAGACATGGCTAATTATTACTCTATTATTTAGTCGTTTTTCCCCTCTATTTCGCTTTTTCTAAGATTTTGTCAAGCTTAAAAGTGAAAAATTGAAAATTCGCCCCAAAATAGAGACAATTAGTCCTAACCCTGTCCCTTATGTCCTTTTAATCTTTTTTTTGGTATAATGGCTAACCTTATGAATAGAGCAACAAACAATACCCTACTTCTCGTGGCATTTATCTGCCTCGGCCACTTTTCTGTAGACTTTATGCTAGGCATTTGGCCAGTGTTTAAGACTATGGCAGGGCTTGATCTTGCCCTTGCGGGCCTCATGGCAGGAAGCTGCGTTGTTGTTGGCGAGGGTCTTCAGGGGTATTTGGGAGGGCTTTCTGATAGGGGCTACCAAAGGGCGCTTCTCTTTTTTGGCTTAAGCTTTGCTTGTGCTGCATGCTTTTTTAGCTACACTACAAGTTTCTTTGTCTATTTTCTTTTGTACCTTGCTACCTGCCTTGGGTCGGCTGCCTTTCACCCTACTGCTGCAAGCGTTCTTTCTCACCTTGATTTAGGTAATAGAAGTAGCGTCATGGGGCTTTTTACGGCCTCCGGTATGCTTGGTCTTGGCATTAGCCAGTCTCTTTTTTCATGGATGCATCTGAATAATAATGGCTCTACATGGTGCCTTGCGCTTCCATCCCTTATTTTAGCAGCTGCCACATTTTGGGTAATTTACCAAAAATCGCCCTCTTTAGCTTCTTCTGAAAAAAAGGGGTCTCTTAAGCTCTACATGCGCTTTTTGAAGGTAAAGGAGCTTCGAGCGCTTTACGTGAGCATGCTTGGTAATCAGATTGTCCTTTGGTCCTTAGTCTTTTTGCTTCCAGATCTACTTAAAGAGCGTGGTGCTGAGCCTTGGGTAGTGTTTGGAGGAGGGCACCTTGTACTTATGATTGGGGCAACACTTGGACCCCCTATCTTTGGCTATCTTGCCGATAGGGTCTCTACAAGAAGCGTCCTTATTGCCACCTCATTACTTACTTTTGGAAGCTATTACCTTTTACTTTTGCCCTATGAGATCTCCTTAGAGCTACTATTTGCGCTACTGTTTATGCTTGGAAGCATGATGGGAAGTGTGCCGCCGCTTATTTGGGCATTAGGTGCTCAGATGGTACCTCAACATAGGGGGGTAATTCTTGCCTTTTTGATGGGGTTTGTGTGGATCTTTTCTGAGAGTTTGGGGCTTGGCTTAAGTGGCTATTTGGCAACGCTCTTTGAAGAAAATGGCGCACAGGCGGCTCTTGCAATTATGGGATCTATTCAAATAATTTCTTGCTATGTAAATCTGCAACTTCCTAGAAGTACCTATGAAGTTGTAAACGTGTAAAGGATTTTCTCATGTATATCTTAATCTACTTTCTCTTTTGTGCCTTAACGCTACAAGCTGGAGATAAAGCTCAGCTTAAAACCATCGAGCCCCACTGGACTACAAAAATCATTTCCCACTATCCAGAAGGAGCTGTGCAGGAGGTCTTTTTTTACGATGACGAAACTGCTGTAAAGGCCATACAGTACTATCCGGGCGGTAGTCTTTTAGCAGAAATGGACCTTATGGATGGTGCTGAAGAGACAGTTCTTCATGGTTCATGCGTTGGCTTTTATCCAGATGGATCTATCCGCAGCATAGCAAACTATAGCGATGGAAAAAAGGATGGCCTCTTCCAGTGGTTTTACTCAAGTGATGTACTATCCTTTCAAGAGGCATATAAAGACGATGATCGTCATGGACCTTATAGCCTCTATGATGAAGAGGGGCACCTCTTAGAACAAGGTCTATATAAAGATGGTCAACTTCATCTAGATCGCTACATCTATTTCCCAACAGGACAGAAAAAGCACGCCTACAACTATGCAAACGGCCTTTTACAGGGAAGATCCACAACATGGGATGAACGCGGACAGGTAGTAGAAGTGCGTTTTTACCTTCAGGGTATGCTACACGATCATAAAGGCAAGAATGCCATTACAAAATACTATCCCGATGGAACCCTCATGATGACGCAAGGCTTTTTGTGGGGCCTTCCTCATGGCTATTTAATAGAGTACCATCCAAGCGGCAAGGAGAGCCACAAGGTGCTCTATGTTTCAGGAGCAAAAGATGGTTCAGAATGCTTTTGGTGTCCAAAAGGTGAGCTCATTGGCGAAAAGGAATTTGCCCGTGGCACGCCTATAAACAAGCACTATCTAAAAAGTGAAGGTGTAATTGTCTATCAAGCTACCTATGATAGTGAAGGAAGGCTGACTGCTCCTATCGTAGAATACGCTAAAGATGGCACGAAAGTTAAGGAGTACACCCTTGAAAACGGCAAACTCACTGGCGCCTACTTAGAGTGGTATCCAAATGGCAAGCCAAAGCATGAGCTCCATTTTAAGGATGACCTTTTTCACGGCCTTAATAAGAGCTTTCACCCCTCTGGCGAAGTGGCAGTACGTGTTCTTTATGAAGAGGGCAAAAGAACTGGCGAGCAGGCAGAATGGCATGAAAATGGCAAAAAGAGCATTTCCTACAACTATAAGAACGGCCTTAAACATGGCACTTGCCAACAGTGGTATCCTAACGGAAAAAAGAAGTATGAGGCAAGTTTTAAAGAGGGGCTTCTTCACGGAACAGAAGAGCGCTGGTTTGAAGATGGCAAAAAGGCAATTAGCTATAACTACTTGGATGGAAATAAGCATGGCAAGCAGAGTGAGTGGCATGTAAATGGTACCTGCATCTTAGAGCAGGATTTTGCAAGTGGTGTACCCCATGGCTATCACCAGGAGTGGCACCCACAGGGCGGCGTAAAGTATAAGCTTCACCTAATCAATGGTGTTAAAGATGGCCTCGAGGAGGAGTACTATCCAAATGGCAAGCCTCGCTGCCGTACGCGCTACTTGCAGGGACAGTTAGATGGTGAATTTCTTGCATGGTATGAAGATGGTAAACTCCAAAAGGAGTATAGCTATGTAAAGGGCAAGCCTATGGGCGAAGCTAAAGAGTACTATCCTGTAAAAGAGGGTAAGCAGCAAATTGCCCTTATTTCTCGCTTTAAAGATGGTGTGCTCGATGGCCAGCAGGTGGCATTCTTTCCAAATGGCACTATGAAGGCACTTTTTATGTATAAGGATGGCAGACTATCTGGCAAAAAGTCCCTTTGGTCTGAAAAGGGAGAACTCCTTTATGAGGCCTCTTACAAAGATGGCAACTTAGATGGCTTTTTGTTTCAGCAGTTTCCTGATGGCTCAGAGCTAAAGCAGTACTTTAAGGATAACCATCCACATGGCCTATACCAGCTTTTTTATCCACAGCACAGCGTCTTCGGCAAGGTAAAAGCAAAAGAAGCAACATATGTGCATGGCAAAATAGATGGCGAGGTCTCTGAGTATAATGAGGCAGGCACTAAGGTGCTAAGCGTGCTTTTTGCTAACGGCAAAAAAGAGGGTCTTACAACGTGCTATTCTGATGATGCAAGCACCTTGATGACGCTTGAATTTCATGATGGCAAGCAAAATGGCAAACTCATCCAGTACTTCCCAAGTGGTGCCATCTTTAAAGAGGCCTACTATAAAGACGACCTTCAAGAAGGCGAAGAGATTACCTACTTTGATAGCGGCCGAAAGGCAGGCTCTAACCACTACCTTCACGGTAGGCTCCATGGTACATCCCTTCAGTGGAACCCGCAAGGTACCCTTATCTTCGAAGCTGACTATCTAAATGGTCTTCGTAATGGTAAATTTAACAAGTACTACGATGACGGCAAGCCTCGCCTCATACAGGAATATGACCACGATATCCTCGTCTCTAGGAAGGCTTATGATGCTGTAGGGATTCCTGAAAAAAGATAGGCTGAAAGGGACATAGAGGATGAAGGGCTGACAGGATCTTTTTTGCTTAACTGTACTAGCGAACAAAACATCGGGCTCGGGCACGGGCACGGGCCCGAGTGCAAAAAACTTTTGTTGGGCAAAGCCACGTGTAACCCCATTTGGATTCATGCACTCGTGCCCGTGCCCGAGCCCGTGCCCGTGCCCGATGGTTGGCACCGCGTTCAGTTAAGCAACAAAAGCCCTGTTAGTCCTTTGTCCTTTTCGTCCTTTTTTTGGACGAAGCTTGAATTATGTTGCGCTTCCTGCTAATGTGGCTCCCATAATAATTGGGAGGTTATATGATTGACGCATTAACAAAAGTATCTTCGTACTTAGGGCTTTCACAAGTAGTTAAAAATACATCAGCAAAAAAGGCAGCAGATGAGGTGGTTACACTAGTTCGTGGGGCCTTATCTACAGCTAATGTAGACAAGCAAGACCTTCCATTTTCCTACTGCCTCTATCCTGCGGGTTTAACCCAGGCGTCAAAGGTAATGTGCGTAACAACAGATGTAGCTCTTAATGAGTTTAAGATTCTTGTACAAAACTGTAGTGCAACTAGAGCGCCTGATCAGGCTTGTGCCTCTTTAGCAAATGCTATGCCTTATGGCGAGTGTGGCAATAGAGCCTACTGCAATCTTCTCTACAATGGCCCAATAAATAGCTGCTTTAACGATGCGTTAAATGCAACAGTTCCATCATGTCTTAGTGAGCCCACAACAACCCCATCGTTAACGACAGCACCATCTGGATCATTACCCGGAGGAGCCATTGTTGGTATCACTTTTGCTGCTATTGGGTTATTTACAGCAGGCTTAGTGCTGATAGTAAAAAATAGTAAAAAAATTGGACAGGTTTTTAGCCAATGCTGTTGCTGCCGCCATTTAGGCTATAATAGGCTATTGGACAAACCGCTACAAACTGATTCGTCTCAAGTTAAGGACCACGACACTTTATAGCAGTATATTATGCCTTCACAAGCATATATAAATAAGAGTCGCCAAACCGGCGCGTGTTTTTTAGGTGTAGGGTTTTTAGGGAAATAGCCTTAAGCTCTAAAAACTTGCTCTCTTCCATAAATAGTGTGGCATTTGAAGCAAGAATGGGGCTTACATCCAAAAATTCGAGCACGTGGGTTGTAAGGGGGGAATTTTGGCCCTTTTGGCTGTAGGGTGGGTCAAAGTAGCAAAGGGTAAAACGCTTATTTTGCTTCTCGAGTATCGATAGTGCTGCTTGAGCATCTTGGGCCATAACGTGGGTAGAGGCTTCAATCCCTAAGCTTTTGATGTTTTCTCGTATGGCAGTAAGTGCGTGGTGGTCCCGCTCTATGAAAGTAGCAGTAGCTGCCCCGCGGCTTATGGCTTCTATGCCCATGCTACCGCTGCCGGCGCATATGTCCAAAAAGTTGCAGCCTTCAACATCTATTTGGCATATGTTGAAGACGGCTTGCCGCACCTGTGAAGTAGTAGGACGCGTAGCACTGCCCTTAGGCAATGTGAGGCGTCGATGGCGGAATACACCCGAAATGACTTGAATCATGAGATCCGTAAAGGCTAATAAGCTCCACAGCCCGTGATGGGTTGTGGTTATGAAGTTCTGCGTATATTTTTAAACCCTTTCCATGAAGCCCCTGCTTAAAGTAGAGTGTGCCTAGGCTAAAGAGCGCTTCTGGATCTTCTGGGTTTTTTTCTAGTATTGTTTCGTACTCTATAATTGCCTGGTCAAGCATGCCTAGAGCTAAATAGCACTCAGCAAGTTTTGTGCAGGCCCAAAGGTCGTTAGGGGCATACTCCTTTACAATCAATAGCTCTTCAATGGCAAGGCGTGCAAAGGTTTGAAAGTTTTCCCAAAATACTTCCGCCACCTTTGATGAGCTATTCATGGCCTCTAATGGTGCCTGAAAATGTTCAGCAAGTGCCATGTAGCTTGTGGCAAGTTCTGCGTGAGAAGCTTTTTCTGTAGGAGCTGCCTTCACTGCCTTTACCTTTTCATCAACAGCCGTTCGTAAAAAAAGCTCCTTAAAGAGGTGCACATCCCTCCAGTGATATTTGGAAAGAATTTTTTGTAGCGATGGTCGTAAAAAGTCAACCATTTGTGGCAGTTCAAAGTACTGCATGGTGCTTTTATCAAGAAGCTTTGCAAAGTCATTTGCAACTTCAGCTTTATTTGTGGGGGCATTTTTTAAATAGCCATCCCGCAGCATCAAGAGCTCTCGCGGCTTTTGCTCCTGAAAGTAGATCTTCAGCACAAAGTAGAGCACAAAGGCAAAGAAAAAGCAGGCTATAAAGATGCCC
>JAYRNE010000002.1:0-4005 GCA_041912355.1 Chlamydiales bacterium | reverse complement strand
CTGCCATAAAGGAAGACCTTTATGGCAGTTAAAGAAAAATGAATCTAATCGTTTAGATTAAACAACCATTGGTTGTTGTTGATTTTGCTTTTCAGCTTCTGGTTCAGCTTTGTCTTTTTTAGCAGCATCGCTCTTTGGAGCTGTTTCTGTGTTGCTTGGT
Organism: Chlamydiales bacterium; assembly: GCA_041912355.1. Classification (GTDB taxonomy): domain Bacteria; phylum Chlamydiota; class Chlamydiia; order Chlamydiales; family FEN-1388; genus SZAS-7. The sequence continues at coordinate 3,845 of JAYRNE010000002.1, read as the reverse complement.
GATGTGCCGCCGATTAAGAGGATCTTTGGTTGCATTTGGTCATTTGACATGCCGTCTGAACCAGGAGTCGTAGTTTGGTCTGCTGGAGGAGGTGTTGTTGTTTGTGCAGCGTCGTTAGCAGCTGTAAGAAGCATTTGTGGCATGTTTTGCTTTTTAGCATCTTGCATGCACTTGTCTTTTTGTTGCATTGTTGAATCATCTTGATTCATTTCGCCAGCATCAGCTGTTTGATGCTTGTCGTCTTGTGGTTTTGATGGGGTTGATCCGGCAAATACTGGTGCAAAGAACACACATGACATTCCGGAAATAAGAAGCAGTCGCTTCATAAAGGGCCTCCTTTTAGGGTTAAGATATGGTTAAGCCAATTTTGATACCCTATTACAGCTATTTTCTGCAATAAAATTTCACAAATAGGTACTTTTTTCCAATAAATAATTACTTCTTATGCTATACTCTAAAGCCGAATTAAAGGGAATATATGAAAACAAAAATCTTAGCCTTAAGTCTTCATGAATTTCGCGACTGGTTTAAAGCAAAACAAATGAAGCCATTCATCGCCAATCAGGTGCACGACTGGCTCTTTAAGAAGGGCACAACTGATATTGCTAAGATGACAAATTTAAGCCTAGATGTTCGTGCGCTTTTGACCCAAGAGCTGTCTCTGGGCACACTTGAGCTTGTTCGTGTGCAGGAATCTGACGACGCTGAAACAGTGAAGTTTTTGTGGAAGCTTGATGATGATAAGCTTGTTGAATCGGTGCTTATTATGTCAGGTGATAGGCGTACAGTATGTGTCTCGTCGCAGGTAGGATGCCCTGCTAGGTGTGCTTTTTGCGCCTCAGGTAGGCAGGGGCTCATTCGAAATCTAGAGCCGCACGAAATTTTTACGCAGGTGTACCAGATAGATTTATGGCTTAAGCAAAGAGGTGAAGCTGTAAGCCATGTCGTCTACATGGGTATGGGAGAGCCATTTCGAAACTACGAAGCTGTTCTTAGCTCCATACGTATGCTGATAAACCCTGACCTTATGGGGCTTTCACAAAGGCGCATTACAGTATCAACTGTAGGAGTAGTTGAGGGGATAAAGCGCTTTACTTTTGAAGGGCTAAAGGTAAACCTCGTTCTCTCCTTGCACGCCCCAAACCAGCACATTCGCCAAAAGGTGATTCCTTATGCAAGACAGTATGCTCTTGAAGATATCTTGGGGGCTATGTGGCAGTTTAGCGAGGTCACTGGGCGCGATATTACCTTTGAATACACACTCCTTAAGGGTATCAATGACGGTGTGGAGCACGCAAAAGAACTTTCTCTCCTTTTAAAGGGCAAACAGTGTACAGTGAATTTAATACCCTACAACCCAGTTACGGGCCTACGTCTTGAAAAGCCAACAGCTGCAAGCGTTGCTGATTTTCGGGCTGTATTAGATAAAGCGAAAATTGTTAATACCTGTCGCTATACTAAGGGTGATGATATAGCAGCAGCTTGCGGGCAGCTAGCCATGCAGGAACTTCCCGTATTACAAGAAAAAAGTGCGTGAGGCGCTGCATCCTGCATGTGCAATAAACTCTCGTGCCCGTGCCCGAAGGTTTATTGCATGTGCGGGCTAGGATTACGGAGATTTTGATGCTAAATTTCAACCCTACACGATATCCTGATTCTCCCGGTGTCTACCTTATGAAGGGCGCTAAAGGGGAGGTGCTCTACGTAGGAAAAGCTAAAAATATCAAGGCGCGGCTGAAGACCTACTTTAGCGCTCAGGATGAGCGCGTGCAGGTGCCCTACCTGTTAGCTGCAGTTACGGATATTGAAACCATCGTGGTTCTTTCTGAAAAGGAGGCGCTTCTTCTAGAAAATACGCTGATAAAGCGCTACCAGCCTAAATATAACGTTCTTTTAAAAGATGATAAGGGGTACATAAGCCTTAAGGTAACAACGAAGCACCCTTGGCCTATGATTGAGCTTGTGCGCTTTAAGGGAAAGTCCCCAAAAGATGCTACCTATTTTGGCCCCTACACAAGCGCCCATACCTGCCGCCAGATGTATGACCTTATTGGCACCCTCTTTCCGCTTAGACAGTGCTCAGATGAAGAATTCAGCCGCCGAAAGCGTCCATGCATACTCTATCAGATAAAGCGGTGCTGTGCTCCTTGTGTGGGCTATGTATCGCATGAGCAGTATGAGGAGTATGTCGATAGCGCTATGCGCCTTATACGGGGGCAGAATGACGAGGTGCTGAAGCGCTTAGAGCAAGAAATGCAACAGGCATCTGACAATTTAGAATTTGAAAAAGCCCAGGTGCTTTTAGAAAAGATGAAGCTTTTGCAGGAGATTGTGCAGGGGCAAAGAGTAGACAGCGTTACAAGAGAAAACTGCGACGTATGGGGCGTCTTTCGCGAAGGAGCCTTTGTCGTTATTACCAAGCTTACATGGCGCTCCGGCAAACTTGTGGGCTCTCATCACTTTGATTTTGATAATGCTTTTCAGGCAACAGATGAACTTCTTGAGTCTCTACTAGTCCAGCACTACCTTGTAGAACAAAGCCCCGTATCGCATGTCTACTTATCAGATGAGGTGCCAGATATAAAAGCTCTTAGCGAAGTTATTAATATGCACGTGCATGTGCCTATAAGGGGAGATAAGCGTCAGCTTGCGTTAATGGCAACAGCCAATGCCCAGGCGGCCTTTAAGCAGCGAAAAGATGCAAAGACAATTCGTGAAAAGGCACTTTTAGAGCTACAAGAAAAGCTTGAACTCTCTCGCTATCCAAAGCGCATTGAATGCTTTGATAACTCCCATTTTGCTGGTAGTGAAAGGGTCTCTTCTTGTGTTGTGTTCATTGAAGGGGAGCGCTTTAAGGCAGGTTTTAGAAAGTATAAAATTCGCACTGTAGAAACTGGTGATGACCTTAAGATGATGCAGGAAGTTCTTTTTAGGCGCTATAGCAAGGCAAAAGAGGAGGATTCACTTCCAGATCTTATTATTATCGACGGAGGTAAGACCCATCTAAAAGCGGCTCAAGAGGTGCTTAAAGAGCTTGAAATCGTCTCGTGTGACATCATATCTCTTGCCAAAGAGCAAGGTCGCCACGATAAGGGGGTTACAGAGGAGAAGGTCTATACGCCAAAATCTAAAGAGCCTATCATGCTGGAGCCCCACTCTTCGATTCTATTTTTGCTGCAGCAAATTCGCGATGAGGCACACCGCTTTGTGCTAGCTTTTCAGGTGCTTCGCCGCAAAAAGGCAAGCATTAAAAGTGAGCTAGACTATATTCCAGGTATCGGCCCTGCTAAAAAGAAAAAATTGATTCAAGCTTTTGGCAGCGTAAGAGCTTTACGCCAAAAAAGTGTAGAAGAGATTGAAGCTGTAAAAGGCATCACGCATAGTGATGCCCTAACCATTAGAAAATATCTGAATAGTTCCCAGGATGGTCCTTCTCTTTAGTGTGAGAAGGCTTTTTGTTCATTTCTGGGGAAATGAGCTCTTTAAAGACTACGTGTACGTGTGATACACGAAGGCCTGTCATGCGCACAAGTTCCTGAACAATCTTTGTTTGAATTTCTTCGGCTTTTTCTGGAATAGAAATGCCATAGCCGATTGCTACTTCAACGCGGGCGCTAATAGAGCATGTTTTTGGGTCCTGCTCGGTGTGGATGCCTTTTATGCCATCAGAAGTGCCAAAGATATTGCCGATAAAGTTACCTTCAAGCAAAGAGATGCCAGATATTTTTGCTAGTGTTTGCAAAATAATTCCTTGAAATACGCGATTGTCAATATCGCGAATATACTCTGTCTCAGGAAGTTCAAATTCCTTCGTATCAACCTTAAGAGGTTCAACCTTTGCTTTT
>JAYRNE010000001.1:0-3288 GCA_041912355.1 Chlamydiales bacterium | reverse complement strand
TAAATTCATGCACGCACTTTATTGGAAAGTACGTGTAAAGCTTAAAATTATGTGCGTGATTTTTGCCAATAGGCTCGTGACGTAGTGTGAGGGTTATTGAATGATCGGACCTTATCGATGTTATGGTCTACGGCCAAATTAAAAGCGGTGCATAACTGCCCCGCACTCTAGAGCCTTCGGCAAATGTCTAAACTCCAGCGGCGGAAGGGTAAACCTTTGATTTAATCGCCCTTACAATGGCCTCTTGGGGCTCTTGGTGGGTGTTAAATTCGAGGTCGTAGGTTATGCCGTTATGCACCTCTTTATGTTGGGCGCGGGCGGAGCCAGCTATTCTATCGCCGCGGGCTTTTTCGCGAAGCTCAAGATGCTCTAGAGGGGCGTTTAGGCCTATCCACAACACTCTGTAATTTTGTAGAGTTTCTTGCCACAGGGCGACTTCGCTTGCCCCAAAGGCAACGTCGTCGATGATCAGGTAGTGGCCCATCTTGGCTAGCGTCAGGGCTATTTCTTTAAGGGAGAGGACCATTTTTTTGGCAAATGGCCCCATCTGTATTTCTTGGGTAAGTTGGCCCTCTTTATCTATACCCTCTTTCCACCAAAACCCTTCTGGGGCATAGCCGCCTTCCCAGTTGTTAAGCTTGTTTGGCATCATGCCAATAATTTTATCAAGGCTTACATGAAGGTAGGGGTCGATAAAAGAGTTCTGCAAAGCGTGCGCAAGGGCAGTTTTGCCGGAACTTGAGGGGCCATTAATATAAATTATCTGGTAAGCCGGTTTCATAGCCTAGTTTGTTGTCGATCACGTCTTGACTGGAAAAAGCTTCGCACAAGTTCAACAACCATGGTTTTAATTGTGAACTGGATTAAATCAGCAACTCCAGCAGCAGCTGCCGTACTTATGTGTTTCCAGATGGTTTCCTTAAATTCTTGTGTATTATTGCTCCTAAAGCTACAGCTAAGCACGCCATAAAAGCCATACCCTCCGAGTATTCCTAAAGCTACTCCTGCAACTAGGGCAGCTGTTGAGCTGCTTGCCACAGCAGTAATTACACCTGCAGTACCAACTGCAAGCATGCCAACTCCATAGGGAAGGGCTGTTCTAAACATACTTTCTTGTCCAACACCATTTACCATATACAATCTCCTTTTTTTTAAGATAATTTAGTATAGAGAATTTTGGTGAAATTGGCAAACAGTATCGAGTTTTTTTCTTGACGTCATTTAAATGGCATGTAGTATTAAGCGATGCATCAATAAAATAAATAAAAGGAGAGATAATATGACATCAGCATCACAAGGAGTAGGATTAACAGAAAAGAAAAGTTGTTGTTCACCACGCTTAATTAATGTTGCAAGGGGTGTTATATTGTCAGGAACGATGTTGTCAAACTTTGTACATGGCTATTTTTCTATTTCTGGCTACTTAACTGCTGTCAGGGCTAATGAAATATATAGCCAGTTTTGTAGCAATAACACAACCACTGGAATATGCCGAGCGCTCGCTTCGACTGTAGACTCTACGCCAGTAAAAACGTTAGTCTGGGACCTTGGCACAATTGGCTTAAATTTTGCTGCTGGCTGGGCCTTAGCCCGCCTTTGTGACGCTGGCTGCTGGCCCAGCAGCCGCTACGGGCGGCCTCTAACTTCATTAAAAGGTACTTATACAATAGTGCCTGGTGATCCACAACAGGACAGCTATTAAAAATTATGAAGCTGCTCTTGATGGTGCTACCTAGCCAGGAATAGGCTTTAGAAGGGCTTATTGGCCGGCTTCAGTCTGTTTTAATTTGTGCAATGAAGTCAGCATATTAATAAACTTGATTTCTTGCGCAATACGAGGGTGGGGGTGTTTCTCATAACATTTGCGGTTGAGGGTAATGAAGTTTGAGTAGAGATAAAGCCTTGCCTTTTCTATATCGTCTTTAACGCGAGCGTAGTCTGAGGCACTTAGGTGATTCTTACTCACATGATCTAATTCTTCGAGCACTTGATCGTAATCAGAATAGAGAAAGCATTGGCAGATGAGAGCGCGAGTGGTTTCATGATCGCTAAGCCTAATGTTAAAATCACAAAATTTAGAGGCGCCATGAATTTCTTGCTGTAAAATTTCATCTTCTAATAATTTTGCAAGGGCGGTTTCTGTAAGTAATCTATTTATTATAATGTACGCCTTGTCATTCATTTTTGCAGCGAATGCGGATTTTTCGGGCCAATAACAGGTACATGCTTTGTTTTCATTGACATATTCCAAGTGGTTTCTGAACAGGCGAAAGTATTTTAGATTTGATAATGAAAAGTAACCACCCCATATGGCTTTTTTTGTGCACTGTGTCCAAGTTGGTCTCCATTCAAATCTACAAAAGATATCGCACTCACAATAACAACTATCTCTACCACACATACAAATATAGGCAGGTTCATTTTCAAGCATTTCCTCGAATTCTTCTTCTTTACACTCGCACATCCAATAAGGTTTTTCAAATGCTGCATTAGAGCCGTCATCGTCAGAATATCCTATATCGATGCCATCTGCAATCCATACCTTATCGCATACATAGCAATCTACGTTTTTGCACTGAATTTCCTCTTGTACGGGAATAAGAGATAAATAGGGAAGAATTTCACAAGCATGGTGTGGTAAATAGCAGTGATCGGTGCAGAAGTTCTTATACCAACCACCGTCTTCACCATCGTAATCCCGATGTAAAGCTATTAGTGAAGCGCATTGAATTATAAGTGTGAGGTAATAGAGCACAACTTTGTTCATATTGTTACCTAGCTAAATGGTCAAATGCAGTAAAGTTTTCATACAGACTTACTAGTGTCCCCAAAATGATTACAAAGGGATATTGTGTATCAATTTTTTTGGCTAGAGTGGTTTTTTGAAATTGATTGATATAGTAAAGGATAAAAATCATCGAAACAAGTAACGAAATCAGTAGAATTTCGACTGATGAAAATCCACAATTATTTTTTAAGTGCGTGCAAAACCAGAGTGTGGCAAGAAAGGTAATACCATGGAATATCCATTTTATGTTCATGTTGGTTTTTCTCCCTTTATAATTCGCGTGTATCGAAAAAGTTTTTTATGTGAGGCTGCATTGCTTCCATAAATTTATCAAAGCAGTTATCCATGCCTACCTCACAGCATGATTTACACCTGGCTAATGTAATTTCTAAGATTACAACACACCCCATTTGTCCTGCAGGATGAGGAATCCTTAGACAGGCTATTTCTCCAGCTCTTGCAACAGCGGCGCAATTTGTTTGACAGTCCTCTATTTGCTC